>JAFGKU010000154.1 GCA_016928415.1 Spirochaetales bacterium | reverse complement strand
TTATTATATCTTAATAATGCAATTAAGAGGAATATTATGGAACAATTATTCTTTTCTGTAAATGAAATAGCGAAACTTCTATCGCTGCATCCCAAAACCATCCAGCGATTTATACGTGAGGGAAAGATAACCGCCAGGAAAATCGGCCGGGAGTGGAAAATCTCTCAAGAAAGTTTCAAGGAATTCGCACATAGTGAATTGAAGGTAAAATCGGAAAATCAGGATATCAATACAGAAAGTGTTGAACCCCGTAAAATAACCGTTTCCGCCGTGATAGAGATAACAAATCAGGACTCCGAGGAAGCCTCCCGGATTTCCAACAGCCTGATGGCTCTCCTTAACAGCAAGGATCCTGCCTGGGGCAAAACACGATATGATTACATTTACTATCCCGATGTTCGGAAAGCCAAATTCATTCTGTACGGTACCCCGAAATTCATTTCCGCCATCATGGGTATCTTCGATCTCATTCTTACCTCTGACAACAACAAATAAGGAGTAATGACAATGGCAAAAAACAAAATCTATAAATCAGATTCCGGCAGGGAACAAATCATCTCGTATTACTCTGAAATTCTGGAACATTGGCCCGTAGAACATGACCGTTATTTCATAAATACACAATACGGGAAAACGCACGTGATCGATTCCGGCCGGGGCAATGGGGAGGCGGTTTTCATGATACACGGCTCTTCCAGCAACTCGGCAACATGGATGGGTGATGTCAGGACATGGAGCAGCAAGTATCGTACAATAGCGATCGACATACCGGGAGAACCGGGATTAAGTGAAGAAAACAGGATACCGTTAACCGGAAATGATTTCGCCGAATGGCTTGATGCCATTGCCCGGAATCTCGGGTTTAAAAAAATTTCGATCATCGGGATGTCCCTGGGCGGATGGTGCGCGCTGAAATACGCTACTTGTTTTCCGGAAAAACTTGATAAATTAGTACTCATTGTTCCCGCCGGACTGGCGCGCCAAAGAGCGGGGTTCGTCTGGAAAGCCCTTTTTCTCGCGATGACCGGGGATGCAGGAATTGATAAAATCCAAAAACTGATATTTGGCGGGGTCAATGTTCCGACAGAGGCGCTGGATTTTGGGAATCTGGTAGCCAGGCATTTCAACCCGATCACCGAACCCATCCCGGTCTTTACGGACCAGGAACTGGGTAAAATCAAATGTCCTGTCCAGTATTTTGCCGGCATGAAGGATCCCCTGCTGAATACAAAAAAATCGGCAGAAAGATTGAAGAAGGCAATCCCTGATGCGCGGATAAATCTTTTCCCGGAACGGGGACATGTTATCATCGACCAGGGCGCTAATATTTATCAAATTCTTAGAAACGGCAAAGATACAAATCGAGGATAATATCAGCGCATTTGATTCGCGTTGTTCATGGATGGATATACCAGGCAGGCGGAACAGGCGAATCATCAAGGAAGAGATCGGGATTCCTGGCAAGCAGAGAAGATACCAGGTCAACCATCTTCACCACGTCACATAAAAAACTCCGCGCATCGCCAATACGGCCTTTAACGGCCGCGCCCGTGTGAACTATGGGTGTTTCCATTTTATCGTAGTTCCGGGATACATCTCCCACCGCGTTGTAATGGCGGCGCATGGGCCTTTCGATGAGACTTC
The DNA here is from genome assembly GCA_016928415.1 of Spirochaetales bacterium. Classification (GTDB taxonomy): domain Bacteria; phylum Spirochaetota; class Spirochaetia; order SZUA-6; family JAFGRV01; genus JAFGKU01. Next base: position 11,426 of record JAFGKU010000154.1, on the reverse strand, counting down.
CGGAAGGCGTCCTGATTTTAAACGGCAGAAGATCTTCGCTCAGCCGGTCGGGAATGTTGTTCCACTCCTCCACTCCATGCAGGATTGTATTGGTTTTAAGACTGCAGCCCAAAAAAAGAATTTTAGCGCCCCTGTCATAGAGTTTGCCCCAGCAGCTCCCCCTTGCACACGGCGTGTCGAAACGTTCCTCCCCCGAGACATAGGTTTCCGCGTTCCGGCCCAAAGCGGCAACGGAATGGGTCGGATGCCACGACCGGATGACACCGGGCCGCTTCAGGAAAAGATTGGACAATATACCGACACAGGAAGGATCGGCCAATGGGTCGAACACGAGGTGGTCCTCATTCATCCTGTCCCAGGTATGCGTGGGAAAAATCAGGAGCCCGTCCGCCAGGTATTCAATAAAGGCGTCCAGAACCGTATCCGCCCCGTTCTCCGTTTCACCGACCGCTTTCATGGAAGAATGCACGAGTAAGGTGTCATCGTGTTTAATGCCCATGGATTGGATGTGGTTTATGAGATCGGATTTGTTGTACATAGCCAGCATCGTATCATATATTATTAAAAGACGAAAGATACAGGTTTCTTTTGAAGCGAATTAATCACTCTGATAATAAACCTTGAAGTAAATCAATATCAGCAGGGTAGCGCTTATAATTACCAGGCATAAATTTTCATGTACTTTTAAAAAAATTTGAGTGTTTTTAGTCCATTCTACGCCTTAATTAATAAAATGAGAAAAAAAATGAGATTAGTGAAAGAAAAATGCAAATGAGATACCGGTTGATCGTGTTAACCATCATCGTTATAGCTATATCCTTTTTTTCGTGTATGCCGGCATCTGCCGATAAATCATTCATGGCCAGTGCCGGTGTGATTGACCTGGCAAACTGGAACCCTGCAGTAAAAAAATCCATCGAATTAATGGGAGAATGGAAATTCAAGTGGATGGATGATAATCCCGATTTCACTCTTTCCGGTTTCAATGATGCCGGTTGGCCTGATATCATGGTGCCCGGGTTCTGGAATGAAACCACAAAAACACCGTTCGGATACGGCTGGTTCCGTTTGAAAATAATAAATATCCCGAAGCTTGAGAATTTGGCCATTTACCTCAGGGATACGCATACCGCATATAAACTGTACATTAATTCCAAAGAAGCGATTCATAATGGTAATCCTGCCGTTTTCAGGAAGACAACCATACCGGTGCAATTACCTCGAATAGCCCGTTTAAACGGTGAAGAGGAAATTACCGTAGCCTTGTTTATTGCCAATCATCACCACCGGTACGGCGGTACCGACAACGCACCTGTTATCGGATTTTACCATGATTTTAAGTTGCGTATTTGGGCAATGGATATAGGACAAAGTATTGTTACCGGTATTATTTTAATGGCGGCCTTATACCACCTGTTCTTATGGTTGGGAAGGAAACAAAACAGGGCTAATTTGTATTTTACCTTTCTCTGCTTTGCCATTGCAACATGGCTTTTCGCCGCTCACTCTTATCTGCAAATGATATTCCCAGAAGACAATGTGTTTGCCCTTCGCCTTCGGATCGAGTGGATAAGCATAGTATTGGGAACGATTAGCTTTTTCCTGTTTCTGCGCGAGTTATATCCTGATGAAACGCCCCAATTTATGATTAACACCGTTTACGGAACAAGTTTATTGGTCATTCCCTCCCTTATCCTGCCCATCTGGGAATCAACGCATTTAACTGTTTTAGGACAACTCATAATCAGTGTGTACGCCGTATGGGTTCTCTATATTATAATTAAAGCGATCATAAAAAAACGAAAGCACGCTATCCTGATGTTTACAGGTATTTCAGGTTTTATTTTCAGCCTTGTTACAACAATGGCGGCGACCAATATCTCCGCCTTAACGGGTCTTTACCTGCTGCAAATTCCCGCAGGATTTATCTTTCTTGTAATCGTGCAATCCACCATCCTGTCCTTTCGATTTATTGTCGCGATACGTACGGCTGAATATCTTTCCATGGATTTACAAAAGGAAGTAAATGTGAAAACACGCCGGATTGAAAAGCAAAATGAACAGCCCAACCATATGAACGATCCCAAACCTTATGACTTTTATGAACTGTCAACAAAAATAAGGACTCCATCACAAAAGTATACAGCCCAAAAGGATTATAACATCCAACAAATACAGAAAATGATTATGGATGCCATGCAATCTCCCGCAACCGACAGGGTTGACTGCATCAAAAAAGACAAGCTGCGAGACAAATGGCATTTGACGAAACGGGAAATCGACGTGGTAAAATTGTTATTGGACGGTTATTACTACAAGGAGATAAGCAGCAAACTGAATATTTCCATAAACACGTTAAAACCGTACATTTCGTCAATTTATAAAAAATGCAATGTCAATAATAAAATTGACCTTTACAACACCCTGATTAAACAGCCCGTTTCCATATGAAGCCGTCAATCCGGTTATTGACAAATTAACCCGGAAATGCGAAATTCTATACAATAAATCCCCGATAAAAGGTAATGGTCCGGAAAATGAAGATAGCCATAGGATTAAGCGGCGGGGTTGACTCCACCGTCGCAGCGTATTTACTCAAGCAGCAGGGACACACCGTCATCGGTATTACAATGAAGATCTGGGACAACACTTTATCCGGAGAACACTTGAAATCCGCCTGCTTTGGACCGGATGAGGAACGGGAAATAGAGGAAACACGGGAAATATGCCGTTTTTTAGGAATCCCCCTGCATGAAATAGACCTGAAAAGCGAATACGGCCAACACATACTCAACTATTTTAAATCGGAGTACAAGGCAGGGCGGACTCCGAATCCCTGTGTCCGGTGCAACCAAATCATGAAGTTCGATTTTTTGTTGAAAAAAGCGCGCGAACTTTCCTTAGAATTCGACAAGTTCGCCACGGGCCATTACGCCAATATCGGTAAAGACGACACAACGGGCCGGTATTACATAGAAAAGGGGGCAGATGAAAAGAAAGACCAGTCCTACTTTCTCTCCATGCTTTCCCAGAACCAGCTGAAACGGATAATGTTTCCTCTGGGTAAAATGAAAAAACCGGAAGTGAAGGAAATCTCCAAAACAATCGGATTAACCCTGCACGAAAAAAAGGAAAGCCAGGATTTCTACAGCGGTAATATAATTGATCTCCTTGACGGCGAATCGGAAACCGGGGATATTGTGGATAAAACGGGAAAGGTACTGGGCAAACACACAGGCTATCATCAATATACAATAGGACAGAGGAAAGGCCTCGGTGTCTCGCATTCCCACCCCCTGTACGTAACGAAAATTGACGGTGAAAAAAACCGCATTACCCTGGGTACCGAAGAAGAACTGTATAAATCACACATGGAGGTTTCAGGACTGAACTGGATGGCGATTGAACGTCCCGCCTCTCCCGTCAGGATGAAGGTCCGGATAAGGTACCTGCACAAGGAATCACCCGCGCTGATAACACCGGCTGACGGGGACAAGGTGCGTATTGATTTCGACTCCCCCCAAAAGGCCATCACCCCAGGCCAGTTTGCCGTGTTCTACGATGACACCCGGGTTGCCGGCGGGGGTGTTATTGAAAGGGTTTATTAAAAGAGAACCACCGCCAATGTGACGGCGGTGGTTGACTATAAATACATTCCCCCACTATTGACCCCGCTTGGCGAAGTCCTCCAAGTTTAAATAAAAAATATTTAAGGAGAATTAACTGTTACATCATCAAAGTAGACCGTGCATGAACCACCGTGGCCCGATGTCCCGCCGTTCAGGGCCGGGTAGCCGGTACGCCCGCTCCTCGTCCATGAATACGGCCAGTCAGCCGGTTCGGATGTTCCATCCTGCCATACTTTTCCGTAAAGTGTTCCATTTTCCATTTTCAGCTTGAACCAGTACCAGGTCTGGCTGGTCCAGTTGAATGTATAACTGGTGCCCCAGGCCGTAAAATCATCCAGGAAATGGATCGTCGAATGGTTGTTATGGAACAGGAGGTTGTACCCCCGTCCGTCACCCGTACCGGTAAACAAAGAAACACCGGCCCTGGCGCTGTCGCCGTCGCTCCAGCTGTTTATGTATACCTTGGCTGTGACCGTCTGGTTGCCGCTCGTGCTCAGACCCGCATTGCTTACCGTTGCCTTGCAGGGGTCACCCTGCGCCGTGGAGTCCTGACGCAGAATGCCGCCGGATTCGCTCCAGGTTCCGCTGTACATTGACCAGGCGCTTCCCAGAGCATTGTCGTTGAAGTTGTCTGAAAAAGCCGCCTGGACCGGCGTGGGTGTTGGTGTGGGAGTATTCGCCGGGGTTGATGTGACCGCCTGTGTATTTGCAGGCGTTGCCGTGGCAACCGGAGTATTCACCGTTCCCTGTGTACCGAAAATTTCCCATTCGGCAAGCTGCAAAATCGTCCCCGAGTTGTTCGTCATGTTGAGCCGGTAATAGCTATAACCGGCCGGGTTGGTGAATGTGAAGGTTCTTAACTGGAACCTGTTCGGGAAGTCCTCCCCGCTCCGCGAATCAAGCGTTGTCCACGTTGATCCATTGGTTGATCCCTGAAGCGTCCAGGTATACGGGTCGCGTTCCGCCGCGTCATTGGCTGATGTAATCGTGTATTGCGTCACAACGTAAGACGTATTTGCCTGGAACTGGACCCAGCCCGAGGCGTGGAACGTAAGGTATTTGGTGGAGCTGGAATTGTCCGTCAATTTGTCTATTTCCTCACCTGACGGCGAATCGGAATACTGGGCCGTAACGGTCCCCCCCTGGTTTGTTATGTCTATGAGATTCCCCGCCTGCGTTGGTGTCGGCGTTGCTGTGGCGCCCGTCGTCGACGTAGATGTTGCCGTAGCGGCAGTTGTCTGCGTAGGTGTTGGCGTCCTTGTCGGGGTTGCAGTGGCCGGATTCACAGACGTGAAATTGAGCCAGTTGATGTTCCATCCGGTGACGGACGCATAAACCCTTAAGGTCCTGTTGCCGGCCCCGAGTGTCACCGTGTGACTCGCCGTTGACCAGTTCTGCCAGCCACCCGTTGTCGGTGCGCTGATCGTCCCCAGCACCGTACCACCCTCCTGGAGCTGGAACTGTATCGTGGCATCCAGGGAAGCGACGCGATATTCCACAAGATAGGAACCTGCAGAGGCAACATTCACATTGTAATCCATCCAGTCGCCGGCTTCTATCCAGCCGACATTCAAAGTTCCTTCACTGCAGTCCTCTGTCTGGATGCCGCTCATGGCTGTAAAATCCTCCGCTTCGATAAAACCCGGTATCGCGTGTGCGGGAACCGGCGTCGGTGTGGCCTGGGTTACGGAAGGCCTGCGCATCGTGATAATGGAGGTGCTGGCTCTCACCGCATCGGCTACCATGTTATTCCGTGAAAAATACCTGTCCGTATCCCAGTTGCCCCACTTGGATTGGATGGTAGACGACGCATCATTGATCACATCCGGAATATAGGGCGCCGCGTTATTGTGGGTGTACATACCCCAGGATGAATTCGTATCCTTTACCTTGTAATTCCAGATGGTCCAGCTCAGCCCGTTCCGTGTCATCGCGTCCGTACAATAGTTCCAGACACTGGCATTATCGAACAACTGGGTTTCACCTATGTATATGGGCACATTATACGTGCTCCGGCCCGTGTAGGATTCGGAAATCCAGCCGTCATACGTGTTCTTCATGTTATTGTAATCGCTGAAATTATCCCACTGATACCAATGGAGCTCATAGACGACGTTGCTCCACCCCATCGAGCCCGGGGACGGGGCATCCTGCCAGCCCCAGCAGAAATTAATAAAAACGATGTGGTCCTGGTCATAAGTCCTCACCGCATCGTAGAGCCTGTCCAGCATATTGAACACGGTACTATTGCTGACATCCGGAAAGTTCGTTGAAGGTTCGTTTAACAGGTCATAGCCAGCCACGGCGGAATTCCCCCTGAAATGCTCCGCCATCCCCTGCCAGAACTTGACTGCCTGGTCCTGGTAGGTGGTGTTCGAAAAAAGAAGCGCTCCTTCTTCCCTTCCGGAATGGTCCGCCCCGTTCTGGGAGCCCGGTGCACCGTGCAGGTCCAGTATCGTGTACAGACCGTATTGCCGCGCCGTATTGACAGCCCAGTCCAGCCGGTCAAACGCATTGGCCCGCCAGTTGCCGTTCCTGTCCATGTGGTTTTCCCAATAAATGACCAGACGAACGACGTTACACCCTTCATTCCTGATTCTCTGAAAATCGGACGCCTGGATGAAATTGTCGTAGTAGGTATTGATGAGTGTCCACATGGTGGATTCGCCGAACCGGTTTGTAAGCCTGTTCCGCATGTTGTATTCATTGTGTTCCCCGGCCAGGGCGGACATCCAGGTCTCATGAAGCATCCATCCCCCCAAATTCACACCAACAAGCTGGACTATATCACCATTCCCGCCGTTGTTTCTGATATTTTGACCGTTGGTTTTTAAAAAATCGGATGATTGAGCAAACGTCATTGCCGGTATGAAACAGATCGCAAGGGTAAGCAAAAACATTTTTTTCATACTTTACTCCTTAATAGATGTTTTTTAATTGCTACCCCCCAAGGTTTAAATTTAATTGTTTGAATTAACCTCCAGAATCTGAATATTTTTGAAACAGCTATTGTTCGTATATCCCTGCTCTCAATAGAATATAATCAAAATTCTTATCCAGCAAGTTGAAAATCTTGCCATTCCGCGTCAAATCTTGTCATTTCGATTTTTTTCATGGATTTTTATATATTTTTAGCAAACTTAAAAAAGTGTATCAAATAGATACATTGCATGTAATGGGTTTAAAAAAAAATCATAATTTCATTGTGTTTTTTATTAACCGTGTTATATTGTTTTGTGAGAGCTTCAATGAGGTAAGCCATTAGAACCTCTTTAGTCCTTTTCATTTCACGCAAAAAGCAGACTTAACCGTCTGCTTTTTTTATTTTTCATCCGGAAACGGACATAACGAACGAATCTCGCAATTTTCACAATCGGGCTTTCTCGCGTGGCAGCGGTACCGCCCATGGTAATTAACCAGACCTGAAAACCGTGTCTGCTGTTTTTCCGGTACAGCCTTTTTCAAATCCATTTCAATTTTATCGGGGTTCGTTTCCGTTGTCAGTCCGAGACGGGCTGTTACCCTCTTGAAATGCGTATCCACTATGATGGCCGGTTGATCAAAACAAACACCCAATACCACGTTTGCCGTTTTCCTGCCGATACCGGGTAACTTCACCAGAGAGTCCATATCAGACGGGATTCTTCCTTTATACTCTTCTGTAATAGCCGTTGCGAAGTTCTTCAAACTTTTAGCCTTGTTATGGAAAAATCCCGTCGGCCGGATGATCTGCTCGATTTCTTCAAGCCCGGCCTGAGAGAGTTTCTCCGGTTCCGGAAATTTCCTGAAAAGCTCCGGAGTTACCTGGTTTACCCTTTCATCCGTACATTGGGCCGCAAGAATGGTACTTACAATCATCTCATAGGGGTTGGAATACTTCAGCAGGGGCGGCGTTTCCCTGTAAACCCTGCTGAGAATGTCAAAGATTTTACTTATCTTTGAAGAAGCCATCCAGTTCCTCCGGTGAAAGTGTATTGAGTACATCGTTTTTCGAAAGCCAGGCTTTTCTGGCCATCATGACACCGAATTTCATATCGTCAAAACCCGCGATATCATGGGCATCCGGTCCCAGGCTGATTTTGATGCCCATACGTTTCGCTTTCTTCATCGCTTCCCAGTCCGGGTCCAGCCTGTAGGGATTACAGTTGTGCTCCAATACTACGTGATGTTTTGCCAATGCCTCGAAAACCGCATCCTCATCGTATTTATACCCCTCCCTGGAAAGGAGAAGCCTCCCGGAAATATGCCCCAGAATTGTAAGGAAAGGATTTTTGATTGCGTTCAGAAGCCTGGTTGTCGCTTCCTCCCTTTCCATGTTCAACTTAAAATGGACGGACCCTATGACAAAATCAAGTTTACCCAATACATCATCCGGATAATCCAGGTCACCGTTCGATAATATATCCGACTCAATTCCGTGGAAAATCCTGAACGGTTTCAGCTCCTCATTCAGCCTTTGTATTTCTTCCGATTGTTCTAAAAGCCTTTTCACGGGAAGTCCGCCCGCATACGACGCAGTCTTGGAATGATCGGAAAGACACAGGCTTGAATACCCCGTCTTGATGCACGCTTCCGCCAGTGTTTTTATGTCGCACGTTCCATCCGAATATTTGGAATGCACGTGGATCATGGACCGGATATCCTTTTCTTCCAAAATATCCGGAAGCGATTTATCCCGGGCCGCCTCAATCTCACCGTCACCTTCCCTCAATTCGGGCTCTATGTACTCCAATCCGAGATTCTTATACACATCTTCTTCACCGGCAAGTGGTAAAGGGTCCTCCCCCCTGTAAAGCCCGTATTCGTTCAGTTTAAGCCCCATATCCTTTGCAATACCACGAAGCTGAGTGTTATGGACCTTTGAGCCCGTAAAATACTGGATGGCCGCCGGGTAAGACTTTTCCTCGATAATCCTGAAATCCACCTGGAGCCCGTTTATCCGGCACGATAACTTGGTCGGCCCGGCCGCAATAATCTCTTCACCTAAACTCTTCAAGTATCCGGCCGCCTCTTCCCCCGGCACCCCCTCTTTCGGTACCACGAGAATATCCGCATCTTTGACCGTTTTCTTCCCCCGCCGCAGGCTCCCGGCAAGGGTATATTTATAAATACTCTTGTTACTCTCCAAAAGTGAAAAGATTCCCTCTACAATCACCCTTGCTTCATAATAGAGGAAATTACCTTTGTTCGTTTTAAGAAACTCAATGGATTTCAGGATATTGGCCTGACTTTTTACCCCGAACCCATCCAAAAGCGCCAGCCTGTTCTCCCTGCAGGCGTACTCCAGTTCTCCGATCGTAGTAATACCCAGCTTATCATGAATAGCCTTAACCTTCTTCGGCCCCACCCCCTGCAGTTTAAGCATCTCGATCAACCCATCCGGAACGACCTCTTTCAGCTTTTCCAGCTCTTCCGACATCCCCGTCATCACCCATTCCCTGATAATTTCCTGGATAGTCTCCCCCACCCCCTTGATCTTGGGAAAAGCATCCTTTTTCATCAGGTCATACAGATTATCCGGATACATCTCAATAGTCCGCGCCGCCTGGTACAAAGCCCTGGCCTTAAACGGATTCTCCCCAGCCAGCTCCTTGTAAACGGCAATATCGTTCAATAATGCGGCAATTTCCTTATTATCCATACCTAAAACTAACTATTCCACAGAATAAAAAAAAGATAAATACCACTGAAAAAAAGAATAGAAAATATTCCCCTCATTCCCCCGCCGCCCCCCTTGACACTTTCACCCGTTTTATTTATTCTACACTCCATCATTCCCCTGTAGCTCAGCTGGTAGAGCGGGTGGCTGTTAACCACTAGGTCGGCAGTTCGAGTCTGTCCGGGGGAGTAGAGCGAAGCTCAAGTGATCATAGGTTCACTTGGGCTTTTTTTATGCCTCAAAGGTTATTAATTGCAGACTCGAACCTTGGTCGAGTGAAATCACGATAGTGATTTCACGCTGGTGCGGCAGGTATTCCCGCAGGGAATACCGATATCCTCCTTCCAATGAATATTTTAAAAAAATCTTTTTCGATCACTTAATAATATTAAATCTTTTAATTCGTTCTTATTATGGAGGTTAAGCCATTTTGATACAAAATCCTTCTGCCTAAATAAAGTAGCAATGGAAGCAATTGTTTTCAAGTGCAATACTCTTTTTTCTTTTGTTCCACCTAATAAAAAAATGATCTTTATTTCCTGCTCATTTTCGGAAAATTTAACTCCTTCATTACACCGAACAATCATTAAAAACATCTTATTGTTGCCTTCAATTATAATATGCGGTATTGCCAGCGAATCTGAAATTGCCGTACTGGATTCTTCCTGGCGTTTCAAGAATCGCTGCATAACTTCGGTTTTCGTCATATTTATCTCATTAGCTATATCTCGGGCTACTATATCGATTAAATCATGAAATTCCAGCGGCCCTTTTAAATCCTTGACCATTGCATTTTTAACCAGATTATCAAAATAATCCTGTTCAATATTATCTCTTTCAATGAGTATCTCTCTTAATTCATTTTCCAATAGATTCTCGGTTATTCGCCTGTCTGCAATTCTTTTTAATAAATAAAGAAGTGCAAATTCTCCCTTATTCCTTTTTCTCCCATAGAAAAAATAAAAACAAAAACATATAAATATAAATGCCAGACTGATTTCAACTGCTTCCATCCCCAACTCAATTAAAAAAAACGTAAAAATTAAAATACTGAAAAACTGGAGCCATGGGTACAAAGGCGTCTTGAAACTAGGATCATAATTTGATAATTTACTCTCCCTTAAAACGATTACAGAAATATTTGTCAAAACATAGGATGTTAAAATAACACTTGATGCGGCCTTTACAAGCAATTCAAGAGGAAGTAACAATGAAACAAATATTAAGCACCCTGTTAAAATAATTGATATTGTCGGGGTTTTGAACTTTTTGTTTACCCTGCTTATTCTTCCTGGCAATAAATTATCTCTGCCCAACGCAAGCGGATACCGTGATGCAGACATAATTCCGGCATTTGCGGTTGTGATAAAAGCAAGAAACGATGCTATCGATATAACTATAAATCCAGGATTACCCATAATAATTTTGGCTGAATCTGCTATTGGCGTTAATGATTTCGACAGTGTTAACGGTTCTAATAGCCCTGTCATCACAAATACTGTTAAGGTATATATAACAGTGACAACGACAATCGACACAATCATGCCTAATGGAATATTCACTTTTGGATTCTTTACTTCTTCAGAAATATTGGCGATGTTTAACAAACCACCAAACGAAATAAAAATATAACCGGCAGTGATAAAAATAGCATTAACATCATTTTTTATAAAAGGAGAAAATAAAGTAAAATTCATCCTTGGAATTCCAGCTACAATAAAAAACACCATTAATAACAATAATCCTATTACCATAAATACCTGAAAAACAACAGCCTCTTTGATACCAATAATATTTAAGCCCATAAAAATAATACAGAAAATTGCGGCTGTTATAATGGTATTAACACCAAATAAAAGATAAATGACTTCTGAAATACCAAAGATAGCGAATGCGCTTTTCAATGATAATGCAAGCCAACCGAGGAAACCGGAAATTGTGCCAACCATTGGTCCTAAACTTCGATTAATAAAATAATAATCTCCTCCTGCTTTTGGCATTGCGGTTGATAATTCTATAACGCTTAAAATACCGATTAATGCCAGAATACCGGCAATAAAATAGGAAATGAAAACAGACGGTCCTGTTTTTGAATAGGCCAGTCCAGGAAGAATAAATATTCCTGAACTTATCATAGC
>JAFGKU010000153.1 GCA_016928415.1 Spirochaetales bacterium | reverse complement strand
GGTAGTTTATGAACCTAATTAAGTACAATCCAATAAAAAGCATTTTTGATACGGGCTTTGACACGTTCCTTGACCGCTTTTTTGACGATTCCTCTATAAGCGGTGGAGCCTGCTTACCCAGAGTTGATGTCAAGGAAACAGGGGATAATTACGTACTGGAAGCTGACCTTCCCGGTCTGACTGAAAAAGATATCGAGGTCAGGGTTGATAATGGTGTTCTGATTTTGTCTTCTGCCAGGAAAGAAGAGAAAGAGGAAAAAAAGGATAATTACCTGATCAAGGAAAGAAGGGAGACTTCCTTCTCAAGAAGCTTTGTCCTGCCAAAGAATACGGACAGGGACAATATTGATGCCAAGTACGCCAACGGTGTATTGACTCTTACCATTCCTAAAACAGAAGAAGCGAAACCGAAGTCCATCGAAGTCAAATCCCATAAAGGATGATATTGGATTAACCAAATGAAAGGCTGTCCCTTAGAGGCAGCCTTTTTATTCTATGCCAATTTTTTTTCTCATCCAAAACAGGGACGGCAGATAGTGCGGTAAATACCGGTCCTTGATTTTACGAAAAATATCCGGTAAAATTAAATTACCGGTAGAAAATTCGCCGGCAGAAGATTCGTTTCTTAAGGATTCTTCTAATCAGTACCGGGGGGATTGTATGGCAAAAACAGAGAAAACATTTATCGCATGCCTCATTCTATTAATACTTATATTCGTATTGGAAGGCTGCGAAAAAAAATTTGAGGATAAATGGCGTCTTGTCTGGTCTGATGAATTTGAAATGGATGGCGCGCCGGACCCGTCAAAATGGCGTTACGAGAACCTGGCGCCGGGATCCCGTAACAGCGAGAAACAGCAATATACGGACCGGCCCGAAAATTCACGCGTGGAAGACGGCAGGCTCATTATTGAAGCTTTAAAAGAAAACTATAAATACGCGAGGTACACTTCCGCCCGGATGATTACGCTGGAAACGGCCACCTGGCTTTACGGCCGTTTTGAAATCAAGGCCAAAATTCCCCGGGGCCGCGGAACCTGGCCGGCCATCTGGATGCTGCCGGAAGACAAAAGGGGGTATGGAACGGGCTGGCCTTCAAGCGGTGAAATCGACATCATGGAACATGTCGGATACGACCAGGGAAAAATACACGCTTCGGTTCATACTTCGGCTTATAACTTTAAAAAACAAAATGAAAAGACGGCAATCATCGACGTATCCGATTGTTCGGAAGCTTTTCACGTGTATGCCCTGGAATGGTACGAGGACCATATTGATATATTCATGGACAATAACAAATATTTTACATTCGTGAATGAGAGGAAAACATGGGGTGAATGGCCTTTTGACAAGCCGTTTTACCTTATCCTCAACATTGCCATTGGCGGTGATTGGGGCGGGCAGAAGGGAATAGACGATACCATTTTCCCCCAGAGAATGGAAATTGAATATGTGCGGGTGTACGCGCTTAAATGATGAAAACCGATTGTCAGGACTCCCTGCCGAAAAATTCGCCGGCATTGTAGGAGCTTCGGACCAATGGGGCGGAGGCGACCCTGCTGAAACCCGTTTCCAGGGCCTGTTCCCTGTAAAAATTGAACATTCCGGGAGTGATATACTCCTTGACGGGGAAATGGTCTTTCGAGGGAGGGAGATACTGTCCGATTGTCAGGCAGTCGCAGTGAGAGTCCCTTAAATCGGAGAAAACCCGCTGCACCTCTTCGGTTGTTTCTCCCAATCCCAGCATGATACCGGATTTGGTCATGACGGCCGGGTCCCTCTCCTTAACCCTTTCAAGCAATACAAGCGATCGCCGGTAGTCAGCCTCCGGCCGCACACGGGTATAGAGCCGGGGCACTGTTTCGACATTATGGGCAATCAGGAAAGGTGTTGCTTTGCAGATTGTATCCAATGGCCCGGTTTTCCCCTGAAAATCGGGAATCAGGACCTCGATTTTCGTATCCGGATTTAAACGGCGGATTGCCTTGACCGTTTCGGCAAAATGCCCCGCACCGCCGTCTTCAAGATCATCCCGTGTAACGGAGGTGATGACCGTGTACTTTAGATGCAGGTCTGCCACAGTTTCCGCTATCCGGGAAGGTTCATCAGGGTCCAATGGGCCGGGAGTTTCAAACCCTATGTTACAAAACGTGCAATGGCGCGTGCAAACCGAGCCGCAGATTAAAAAGGTGGCCGTTTTATTCCCGTAGCATTCCAGCCGGTTGGGACACGCCGCCGCCTCGCAAACCGTTTTAATGCGGCGTTTTTTAAATAGGGCGGGTAAACCCATGGTATCGGGCGTGAACCTGCCCCTGGATTTCAGCCAATGCGGTTTTTTTAATTCCGGCAACGTCTTTATTTTCCTTTCGCCATCAATGTATCCTAAATTTAAGCGGCAATCAAGAATACCAATTTAATTCATTTTTATATTTTTTTTCTTGTAGATAAATTTGATATGCTTTATCATATATTTTATAAGAGGCTGAACGTATTATTTATAGTAGAGTGATATAATTTATGAAGAAACATGTTTTTTTTATTTTACCCGTTTTAATTTTAATGGCACTTGCCGTTTTTCCCGCTTTTTCGGATTCATTTTCACCGGCTGAATTCGATATGGCCCTTGAACCGGTATTCTATCTGGAAACCGAATATTCTCCGGGAAAATACATTCAGGTGGCATCCATACCGGAGGGAGCTGTCGCCTATTCGGGAGGCGACCTGTCCCTGAATAACCAGCTTAAGCGGAGAATGTATACTTTTTTTTGTTCATTCAACCTTGATGAGAACTTAAAAGGTCAGGATTTGGCAATTTATACAAGCCCTGCCAATTATTCCGAGCGGTTCTATTTAAACGGACTTGAATTTCAAAAATTCGGCATGGAGAAGGAAGAATACAATGCCTCGTCCAGTGATAGTCTCGCGCTTTATCTTCCTAAAAGAATGCTTAATTACGGAAAGCAGGAAAATCTCCTCATTATCGAGTGCTACCCAATAACGGGTGAAAAGGGAGTTTTTCACGATATGCGAATTTCCACATATGAGCACGCATTCAATTATGTTTTTATCCGGAATTTGATCAGCTTCCATCTTATCCAGGCTGCCAGCATTGTTTCCCTTTTTGTTTTCATTTATTTTTTATTCCTGTTTTTTTCAAGAAAGTCCAGGGATATGCGGCTTTTCTGGTTCGGTCTTGTATGCTTCTGTTTTTCATTGGCGTACAGCAACCTGGTGTTGAATTCACCGGTTCAGGATTTATTGTTTGTGGACAAGCTCTCCAGGATCTTTTTCCCCTGGACCGTCACTTTTTTGAGTTTTTTCATTTTTGAATTTACCGGAATTTTGAATAAAAGCCGTGTGTTAAAGGGAATTTTCGTGGTTGCATCTCTGGTTTTCAATGTCTGGATTATTCTGCAGCCCAGCTCAATAAAAATCCAGGAAGTGTTTAACTACATCATGTACTTTTTTATCGCACCCCAACTGGTATTATCGATGATACTTTTAATCATTTCCCTTATCCGCAACAAGCACAGGCAGTCACTCTATATTTTTACGGGATACCTGGTGATATTATTCAGCGCCGGATGGGATATATACAACTCGAGCCTCGGATTTTTGCCTTATACATGGCTGGTTCCCTACGGCTTCTTTGCCATACTGGCATGCATTTTCTTCATTCTCGCCCTGGAGCAGGCCAAAACTTACGCTGAATCACTCAGTCATTTAAGGAACCTCGATATAAAGAACGCTTCGCTCAAAGAGCTTATGAACGATATTCTTACCGTATCGAAGCAGGTGTTTGCCTCGAATGGGCAACTTGAAACAAGCATCCGCAACGCCGGTACCGCCTCCGAGAAATACAGGGAAAGTAACAGGGAGGTTCTTGAAAAAATCCATACCCAGTTTAATTTCATTGAATCTTCCATCGCCGATATTTCAAAGCGCATTGAAATTTCCAAAGAGCGTATTCCGGAAGCAATCACGAACCAAACGTCGATGGTGGCCAGGGTAACGGAGACGGTTTCCACCATCAATGAACAGATTGCATCCACCCTTTCCTTCATGGAAGAATCCAACAAGGTGGCGCAGAACCTTTTCAAGGTGGCCAGTGACAGCTCGCGGGTCATCGAGGATACACGGGCTTCCATAGAAAAAATTTCCGAATATTCCGCGTTTCTCCGTGACGTGTTGAACGTGCTTGAAGACATCACGGAAAAAACCAGCCTTCTTTCAATTAATGCGTCCATCGAAGCGGCCAGGTCCGGCATATACGGGAAAGGTTTTAACGTTGTGGCCGGCGAGATCAAGAACCTTGCCCTCATATCCAAGGATAACCTGGACCACAGCCTGGGCCAGATGAAAGAAATGGCCAGCCTGATACAAAGTACTTCACAATTGTCCGCCGAAGTTTCCGGAAGCCTTTTTGTCATCATATCCGAATCGAACAATTCGGCGAATATGGTCAACAAGGCAATGGACCTGGTCAAGGACCAGGAAAAGCAGTCGTCCGAAATTTACAATTCGGTCAACAGCCTTTTAAAAGATGCACGGGCCATCAAGGCAATGACGGACGCGGAAAAAGCGGATAATGAAAAAATAATGAACGTATTCAAGGGCATGCAGGAGTCATTAGGGGGCATTACGAAACTTCTATCCGCCCAGGAGCAGAATCAGTCTCTGTTCACCGATTCACTGGCGGAGATAAAGGCCATTATGCAGGAAAACCAGACTGGTATGAATGTATTGATCGATCATGTTGAAAAACTGGAAGTGTAATTCAATATTTTCCCAGGAGCTCAAGCATTTTCCCGTCAAGTTTGTGGCCCTCGAAATATTCGTATTTGACATCAGCCCGCTCTGAATCCAGCGGTCCGAAGGGTCCTCTGAAATTCCAGAATGCCCATCCTATACCCAGTTTCCTGATTTCCGCAAGTTGATCCTTCAGGTAGCGCAGGGTCACATCATGCGGCGTATATCTGTAGACACCCATTTCACCGACAAACGCCTTCCCGCCTTTTGCGATAAAATTTATCCAGGGCGAAAAGAAGCCGGCGGGTTTGTATGCGGATTCAAAACCTTCCGGTATTGAGGAAAGTATGAAGGAACCGTCATCTAAAAGGGTAAACCCGGCCTGGGGAACGCCCCAGGCGTCCTTCTGCGCGGTCAAGGCGGCTTTGCCTCCCGGGATCGATGGCCCTTCGAAGGTTATACAGGTGAACGTGCACCAGTCACCTTCTTCATTGCTGACGGAAATCCTGTCCGTACCATCCGGGAGTCGAATCGTATAATCCTTGTTATACATGTTCTGGTAGATACCCCATTTTTCCGCGAATATTTCTTTTTCCCATTCGCCTGCGCCCTTGCCGGGAACGAACAGCCTGTCGAATACCTCGGCTGATCCCGATTTTATGACAATCCGGGACCTGTCCGATACCCGGGAAAGGTGAAAGGTTATCCTGGTGCCAGCCGGGAATTTCCCCTTGATGACAAGGTCGGACTTGAAATCCGGCTTGGCCGGGCCGTACAGGTACCTGTTCAGGGGAAGCTCGGGCCAGGCGGGAACAGGCCAGGAATCGGAGCCGTCCGCCCATTCCGCCCTGTAATGGGTGAGGGTGAAGGGCTGATAATCGTGTAACGCCTGTATGATGTTAAGGTCCATCAGGCTCTCCACCGGTTTTGTTCCCCATTCCAGGCCATCCACCAGAATCGGCCTGTTTTCATCTAATATCCGTATGGCGGTAATGGTGTCCCTCATGATCCGCGCATATTTTTCCTCATCGACGCGGGAAGGCTCGTTCACCAGGTTGAAACTCAGGTATTCCCCCGATACGGAAGCGTACCGTTCGGCGAACAGCGACCAATGGCGGATGAAGGCCTTTTGCGCCCCGGTATCCTCCCACAGGCCCACATCCTCGTTCGGGGGAAGTTTTTTCGACGGCGGATTTACGCAGAAACCGGGGGCCCTGTGGAGATTCAGGCAAACGTGTATTCCGTACCTGTGGCCCCATTCGACAGCCTTGTCAAAATCCTCGAGTTCCGGTTCCACGAAGGTATTCCAGTCTCCCGGCCTCGTGTAAAACCTGTAATCGACGGGCAGCCGTACAAAATTGAAACCGAGCTCGTGGATAAGTTTGAAATCCCGTTCGCTGTAACCTGCGTTGCTCCATTCAATGGTGAATTTTCCCAGTAAATTGAAGCCGCGCCACGGCTTTATGACCGGAACGGCGGCGCCTGAATACGAATATACGGCCGATTCAGCGGAATTTTCAGACGGAGTCTGGGAAATACATGAAAAAAAAGAGACAAGGAAAGTCAGAAAAACACAGCAAGCGACGGGTTTTATCAATCTGCCCCCTTTAATTAAAATATTCTTTCTGTTATTGTTGTGCATATAGGAAAAAATATCAAGCGGATCCGGTATCCAGCTGTGTTAGAATCGAAGGCAGGAACTTAATTTAATGAAATCCGGGCCGATGAGGAGAGGCTATATGTCGAAAACAGTTTTGATTACAGGCGCTTCCAGCGGAATAGGAAAGGCGACGGCGCTTTATTTTCTTGAAAACGGGTGGAACGTGGCTGCAACCATGAGATCGGTGCAGAATGCGGCTGATATGGCCAAATTAGAACGCGTGTTATGCACCAGGCTCGATGTAACGGAGCCCCATACAATAGATAAAGCCATTAATGAAACAATAGACAAGTTCGGCGGTCTGGATGTGGTGGTTAACAATGCCGGTTACGCTTTGAGGGGAGTTTTTGAAAGCACGTCGGCAATCCAGATTGAAAAACAGTTCAAGACCAACCTCTTCGGTCTGTTTGATGTTGTAAAGGGAATATTGCCGCATTTCAGGAAAAAGAAGCAAGGCATGATTATCAATGTGGCGTCGGTTGGCGGAAGGGTCGGTTTTCCGCTTTATGCCCTTTACAATGCATCCAAGTGGGGCATAGAAGGTTTTTCGGAAAGCCTGCGTTACGAGCTGAGCCCGTTTAACATCCAGGTAAAGGTGATTGAACCCGGCGTGATCAGGACGGATTTTTATTCCCGGTCCATGGTTGAACGGTCGGATGAGGAGCAGCATAGTGAATACGGCGATTATGTGGCCCGTGTCATGGAAAAAACGGATAAATCGACCGGCGGATTCACGTCCACGCCCGACAAGGTAGCACGGGTCATCTACCTGGCGGCCACCGATCAAAGCGAAAAATTCCGTTACCCGGCGAAAGGCGGGGCAAAATTGCTGTTATTTGCGCGTAAATTCCTGCCGGATGCCCTGTTCTTGCGTATGATGAAAAAGATGTTTGGTTGATTTTATGTCTATCCAGCTATGTATGGAATAAAATGACAAAATCGTGCATCAGGATTTGATTTTCAGGGTTCAAGGAAATCAATTAAAGCGGAATTCATTTCCTGATGCAATATCAAATTGAAGCGTGAAGCGCGATTAAAAACTTAAAAAATAACACGAAAAGTAATGATTATTTTTTTTCTTATTTTCCTTGAAAGTTGAGAGTGATTTCTCTATTATTTTACCTGATGGGGGCCTTAATAATCCCCCATTTTTTAAAGGAGATTTTATGAAAAAGAGCGTAATCCATGGAATATGTATCTGCTTTCTGGTTTTTCTTTTATTATTGGGCTGCACGGCTGCCGGTGTGAAATCATTGATTCCCAAGGAGGCGAATTTCGTATTCGGCGTTGATGTTTCCGGTATAATGAAATCCGATATAACGAAGATGATTATCAAGGAGGCCGTTATACCCCAGGATGATACCGGCGAGGACCCGGAAGCGGCGTTGGATAAACAGCTGCAGGTAAAGCTCGGTGTTGCCTTGAAGGATATAGATAAAATTACCTGTTTTGCCTTCCAGCTGGACCCTGAAATGGAAGATGCCGATTTTGGTATAATTGTCACGGCAAATTCGGATGCCGGGAAGGTTCTTAATGGTATAAAGGAAAAATTTGAACTGGAGGAAGATACGTACAACAATGTGAATTATGTAAAGAGCATTCAGCCTGATATGAAAATGAGCGCCTTTTATACGGGTAATGATATAGGATTGTCCAATAACGAGGTGTTGGTCAAGAAAATGATCGATGTATCCAAAGGAGAGGCGGATATTTCCTCAAACGCAGCCCTTTACGGATTAATGAACGCCTACAAGGATAATTCGATTTATGCTGTCGGCCTCGTTTCAGAAGAAATGAAAAAGAAGGTGGATGATCCGTATAACCGGATTGAAGACATAGCCCTGGGATTAAACCTGGGTGAAAACCTGACGATTAAGGCGGCCTCTGAAGCGGGCGACGCTGAAAAAGCCGGGGAAATTGCCGAAGATTTGAACGGGATGAAGGCCTTAGCTTCGTTCGTTACCGGTAATAATGCGGATTTGAAAAAGCTTGTCAAGGATTTTATAAATCCGCTCGAAGTAGTGCCCAAGGGCACCAGGCTCACCCTGAATGTGGCTTACAGCCGGGAAGTGATTGAACACGCCGTCAAGGTTCTCCCCGCCCTCATGATGATGGGATTGGGGGGTGCCATGACCGGGGGCACCGATTCGGGGGACATGGACATAGAAGAGGATGAGCCCTCCTTCGAAGAAATGTAACAGAGAAGACCAGGATGCTGCTTTCGCTCAATAATTGCATGCCGGATGCGCTGAAAGACTCAGAAATTGAATCTGATGTCTGGGGAAGGGAACTGTCCTTCCGGCCCGGTGAATGCGTCCAGCTGCTTGCCCCTTCGGCTAAGGGGAAAACCACACTCATATCCTATCTTTACGGCATTCGTTTCGATTATTCCGGTTCCATTCGCCTGGACGACTCGGATCAAAAAGCATTGAAACCGGATAAATGGGCGCTTGTCAGGCGGGAAAAGATGGCCGTTGTATTCCAGGACCTGCGCCTTTTCGATGACCTGTCCGGTCTGGATAACATCATGATCAAGGCACGGCTCACAAATTACTGCCAGAAGGAAGATGTGACGGCGCTTGGCGGCCGGCTTGGCATGAAATCCGCACTGGACAAACACGTCAGGACTCTATCCTGGGGTGAAAAACAGAGGGTAGCCATTTTGCGCGCCCTTGTTCAGCCGTTTGACTGGCTCCTGTTGGACGAACCGTTCAGTCACCTCGACGCAGACAACCGCGAGAGAGCGATTGAATTGATAGCCGGTGAAGTAAAGAAGCGGAAAGCTGGAATCCTTTTGACCTGTCTTGACGAAAACAGGTACTTTCGATACGGAATGAAAGTAAAGGTTTGAAAGTGAACAGTTTGTTGTTTATTGGAGTGCAAATGTGAACAATTTATTGTTTAGGGTCCTGTGGAAGCGAAAAAGCAAATGGGAGCTTGTATTTGCTTCCATCGGGTTTCTCATCGGGATGTTCCTCTTCCTTTTTTGCCTCCAGGTTTACCTGGATATGGATTATATTTTCAATTCCGGCCTCTCGAGGGAGAAACAGCTGGACTACCTTATAATAAGCAAGAAGGTGGAACTGGGGACAACCACCATTATCGACCCCGCCTTTCACGAAGAGGAAATTAAGGAAATAAAATCGCAGTCCTTTGTAAAGGACCTGGGGCTGGTGCTGCCGAACGCTTTCGAGGCGCAGGCCGTGGTCGATGTTTTCGGCCGGGGTTTCAGGACAGAGCTTTTTTTCGAAGCGGTACCGGATGAGTTCCTGGATGTTATACCGGAGAACTGGGAATGGGAAGAAGGGGAGACCAGGCTGCCCGTCATGATTTCAAGGGATTTTCTTCTGCTTTATAATTTCGGATTTTCCCAGGCGCGCGGATTTCCCCTGGTATCGGAAGATCTCATTAAATCCGTACCCATAACCGTTGAAATTCGCGGCAGGGGTGCCGGGCAGCGATTCAAGGCCCAGGTGGCGGGCCTGAGTGACAGGGTTGCCTCCATCCTCGTTCCGTACACGTTCATGAAGTGGGCCAATGAAAAGTACGGGATAAATAAAAACCTTTCGCCCATGCGGTTGATTATCGCGGTGAAAGACAGGACAGATCCTGAAATTGTACGGTTTATAGAAAGCAGTAACTACGAAACAAGCAAGGAGAAGCTGCGTTTGAGCGATGCCGGTTTTACGATTAAAATAATTCTGGGTATCCTCGGATTGATCGGCATTTTTCTCATTATTCTCGCCCTCGTTGTTTTTCTTACCACTTTCAGGCTGATCATTTTAAAAAACGTCTTTGAAATCCGGCTGCTCCTGGATCTCGGGTACAGGAGCGGAGACCTTGTAAAAACAATCGTCTCGGTATTTGCCATACTTTTACTGATAATTACCATTGTTGATTCGGTTTTTTTATTGCTTGCCGTAAACTTTTTTCATAATTTCCTTACAGGGAACGGAATCGGCATTGCGCAGACTTTTGGTTTCCAGCTCATTACTACCGGCCTTCTGATTATTGCCTTTGTTTTTTTCGTCAATTACCTGGGTCTGCTGCGTATAGTGAAAAAAAATTATTTTTAAATGCCCGGCTTGTAATCCGCACCTCATTACCTTATGCTTTTAAATTAGGAGATATATAATGAACGATATCCAGACCTCTTTCAAAATCGATGAAATTACCGTTTATCCGGGAACGGCGCGTATCACGCGGACGGATAAGCTGAAATTCGCAAAGGGAGAAAACCGTCTTTTTATCCGGGACCTGCCCGCTTCAATTAGTGAAGAATCCATACGGTTCGAGCTGGCGAAAAAAAACGGTTTGTCCATACGGGATATTTATTCCGAAGAGGTTTTCATAAGCAACTTCGATGAGAACAGGCTGCGGGAACTCAAGTCCGAACTGGACGGTCTGTATGCGGAGAAAAGCCGTCTGGAAGCGGAATACTATAACCTGTTTGACGAGTATAATCTATTTGTAAATAAAAAGGCCATCCTGTCTTCAGTTCAACCATCCGTGCAGAAAAGCATTGTTGTCAATAACTGGGGCGAATTCCTCGAGTTCCTCCATAAACGGCTCAAGAAAAACAGGGATTCAAGCCGTGATATCATTTTTAAGTGGATAGATCTGTTATTGAAAATAAAGGCGGCTGAAAAAAACCTGACAAAATTTTCTTCCCTGGACAGGGTGAAGGAAAGACGTATCGTCGTCATCGTTGAATCTTCGCAGGAAACTGAAGAGAAGGTGCTTCTCCATTATTTCCAGGGAAACTGCAACTGGTATCCCGCCTACATGGTCAGGGGAGACACCAGAAACAAAAAGCTTTCCATTACCATGTTCGCGATGGTAACCCAGAGTACGGGAGAGGACTGGGAAGATACGGCCCTTCATTTTTCCACGGCCGTACCCATGGAGAACTGCAGCATACCGGAACTGAAATCCCGCCGTATCCGGGAGAGCGATACGGATATTCCCGTGATGCAGCCTTCGGTCCTGGCGGAACCGGAGGAGGAAGCGGCAATGGATGACCTGCTGGAATCGGTTGACATGGAAAAAGGCTATGCGCCTAAGCTCAAGGCCGAGGCCGCAACCAGCCGGGCCGTTAAAACAATGAATATAAGGAAGGCAAAGAAAATAAGGGACATGGACAAGATGGACGGGTTCGGAGGATTGGCTTCCGGCTCCAGTGGCCCCGGAGGGATGATGGATGAAGTGATTAATGAGGAGCCTGAATTAAAAGAATCCAAGGAATTACGGTCAGAGATCGGCGGTGGAAAGCAGATGAACCGGTTCCCGGCCCTCAGGCTGCCATCGCTTAAACTCGACTGCCTGTCCGGTCTTTACAGGGAATTGTACGACCATACGATAAATGTGTTCAGTCCTGAGCGAAATGTTCCCCCGGGAGAGGAGAAATCCATTGCGGATTTTTTCAAGAAGGAGATACCGGTTCTGCAGACCGCTGGGGGATTCGATTACAGGTACAAGGCTGCGTCGGCCAGGAATTTTATCCCCACGGGAGGCTCCGTTATCCAGGTGGGACTGGATATAATAGAGTGGCCCATTGACCTGATTTACACAACCATACCGTCAGCCAGGGAGAACGTGTACTTAAAGGCCATGTTTAAAAATTCGGGACCTTCTCCCCTGCTTTCCGGACCGGCGCAGATATACGCTGAAAACAATTTCCTGGGGAACATTATTTTTCCCACGATAGCCAGCAACCAGTCAAGTTATCTTTCCCTTGGACTGGAGAGGGATATAAAGGTCATAAGGCGGGAGGAGGCGAAACGCCGGACGGGCGGGTTTGTAAAGAAGGAAATTGTAACGGATTTCAGGGTGGAAATAGAAATTGTCAGCTACAAGGAAAAACCGGTACGGTGTGAGATTTTTGACAGGATACCGGTAAGCTCCAAGAAAAAGGAAATAACGGTCATGGACGAAACCATGGAGCCCGCGCCCGATGTGATGACGGAGAGAAAGGTCCTGGTTTATAACACGAAACTGGAGCCGAAGGTCAAAAAAATACTGAAATTCGGGTATTCCGTCAAACATCCCGAAGATTACAGGCTGACCATGTACTATGCCAATCATCCGCACGATAAAATAGAGGAAAAAAGGGGTAAGAAGCATGAATAACCTGATACTTTCTCCCGATCAAACCGATTTAACCTGCGACAGCCGGGTTGAAGAGATAGTCGTCTATTCCCGGAACGCCGAGGTGTCCCGGGTACTGGAGGTCAAGCTGCCCAGGGGCGAGACACAGGTTGTATTCAGGAATCTGGGTTCGGGAATCGACGAACAGTCGATAAAAGCCTCGCTCGAATCGGATAAAGCCAGGATAGTCTTCACAACCTTGTCACAGAATCATCTCTATTTCTTCAAGGAGGAGGAAAGCCGGAAAGTATGGAACGGGATTCTCAAGGCCCTGCATGAACTGATAGGTCTGGAAGACGAACACTCCCTTTATTCCCTTGAAAACCAGCTTATCCAGGATATTAAAAGCTACATCCAGGAAGCCCTCAATGATATCCTGCTGACACAGGAGAATTCCATTGTTAAATTGAAGGAAGCCCTTGAATTCCTGGAAAGTAAATTAAAGGATAACGTGTTTTCCGTTATCAATGTCAAGGAAAAGATAGAAAAGCTCGCTGAAAAAATCGGCTACCTGCGCGCCGAACTGGAAAAGACAAGGGACCTGGACCACAAGGTGCAGAACAATATAGAGGTTGTCATCCAGTCTGAAGAGGAAATTGCCATTCCCCTTCGGATACGGTATCTCATATCCGGTGTCAGATGGCGCCCCTCCTACGACGCCCGTCTCGATACCGCTACCGGCAGGGTTTCCCTGCAGTATTTCGGCGAGATAAGCCAGTCTACCGGTGAATTGTGGAACGATGTGAAAATAGTACTGTCTACGTCCCAGGTGGAAAAGGACGTAAGCATTCCGCCCCTGTATCCCGTTTACCTTTCCGGTCATTTCGAGAAACGGGAGAAACAGCTTGTCGTGGAAAAAAAGGCGGCCAAGGAACTGGCGGTTGACCTGGATGCGGATGAACTGGAAACGGGGGAAGAAGGCGGAGAAGAGGAAGATACGGGGACGGTCCCGGGCGAAGCCGCCGTTGTGAGCGAAAAAAAAGGAGCCTCCTATACGTTCACGGTAAACAGGAAATACACGGTCCCGCCGGACGGGCTTTGGCATAAAACCACTATTATAAAAGAAGATTTCGAAGCGGAAACGGTGTATGAAACCGTTCCGGAGGTAATGGAATATGTCTACCTGAAAGCAACCGTTAAAAATTCAACTGATTTACCTTTTCTCCCTGGCAGGGTGGCCATATTCCGCAATGAAAGCTACATGGGGCATTCATCAATAAAGTATATTGCCCCCCAGGAAACTTTCAGCCTGTCCTTTGGGATCGATGAGGACTTGAGGGTCAAGAGAATCAAGTACAAGGACCATTATAAAGAAGCGACAGGTCTTGCGTCCAGGCATATGAAGGAATGGATGTACAAAATAAAGCTGAACAATTTTAAAAAGGAAAAAAAGAGGGTTCTGGTAAAGGAATCCATTTATGTTTCCGAACTGAAGGAAGCGGAAGTCAAGGTCCTGGAAACAACGACAAAGGATTATATCATGAATACGGATGGTATCCTGACATGGGAGCTTGAACTGGAGCCCGATCCTTATAAATTCCGGGAGATCGTATTGAGTTACCAGTTGTCCTGGTTAAAGAATTTCAACTTAAGCGGCATTTTATAAAAATAAATTTAATCCGGCAGTAACCAATCCTCCTTAATTAAAGGTAAAGGAGGAATTTATGCACGGAAAAATCAATGAAATCAGGCCGGTTATCCGCAAAGGCAGACTGAAGGTGGTTGCCAAAATTTTCGTTCCGGAATGGGGCTATAAGGACGCTTTTCTGCCGGACAGGGAAGTATCCACTATTTTACCCCGCTGTATTCTGGCCGGGAAGGCCACACGACTGCCCAGAAAATTTTTAAAGACGCTTGTTCCCATTATCCGGCGAATGACCATCGGCCGCGAGGTGAGGATATGGAATTACGAGGAAATTTATTATTTCAGCTTTCTTTCCTGGAAAAACGTAAAATTCAATGAGGGAGGGGAGGGGAGTGAAAAACCCGATGAACGGGAAACGGTTCCGGTTTAACAGGAAATCATTTCATCCTGACCTCGAACCCGGCAGTCAGGGAAATATTTTGAAACAGAGAGGAAATGCCGGCCGGTTTTTCTGAAAAGAGCTTGAGATAAAAACGGGAATCACCCGCCCTGAATACCATGTTGAATGAAAAGTCGTGCCGCAGCATTTTTTCCCATTGACTGGCTAAGGAAAGGGAGAATAAAAAGGGGTAAGCCCTTATTTCGGTACAGGTGCTGAGCTTTACAGTGCGTGCCCCTCCTGATTCCGTGAAATATTCCAGCGAGCAATTTATCTCAAAGGGTTCCGCTGTAATGCCGGCGTTTGCCGAGTATTTTTGACTCTCTTCATTTTCACCGTGTGTGTCGAAATGCCCCTTTACGCCATACGATGCGCCGGAAGTAAGCTGCAGACAGCCGGTTATATAAGCCGTATGGGAAAGGCTTGTAAAATACCGGTAATCACTTTCCAGGTACGCACCGGGAAACGGTGAAATAAATGGCAGGTCTCCGTCCGCACCCAAAATAATTTCTACCTCCTTTACGGGGGTAATCGTTGTTCGGACCCCTCCCCTTGCTTCAGTATTTCCGGCTTTTCCCACGGTTGTTCGGTAATTTTCACTGCAGTACCCCGCGGACAGTTCAAGAAGCATCCAGGACAGGGCCGAGTAAACAGCCGTATGGAAAAAATAACCCGGCGGAACGGCATTGGAGAAGGAATACAGGCATGTACCTGAAAGGCCGAATTTTTTATGCCTGAAAAATCCTTTTACACCGGCGTGGAAAATATGGTCGCCTGCCGGTTCCGGAAAGGGGAGAAACCATTCATCCGCCGAATTACCGTTGTCCATCCAGGAGGTGCCGGTAAACATGAGTTCCGCGCAGAATTCATCGCCGATGGGCAGCGACAAAGCCCCGCCTGCCAGGATTGTGCTGCCCGGGTTGTACAGCGTGAAAAGGCTTAAGGTCCGGGTGGCGAAGGGCATGAGGCAGACTGCCCATTTATCCGTTGCCGAAAGGGACGCGGAAAGGGAAAGACGGCTTTTTTCAAAAGCAATAGAACTCCCGGTGTCGTATCCCAGGGGATTGTCCATTTCACGGAAAAGACCGTATTCATACCAGGGCCCCGCGAACAAAATGGGGGAGGCAAACCCGCCCGTTACCGGGGCCTCCGGTTCCCTGTTATATTCGCATGTTATAAATGCCTTTAACTGTTCCGTTCGGTCCATCCATCCTGCCTGTGACAGGAAGGTATCCAGTTCATCTATACGTCCCTTAAAAATCAAGTCGGTGAAGGCTGGTGCATTGATAAACCAGAAGGTAATGAAGATAACGGGTAAAAAGAATTTGTCTTTCATGTAATCTGCATAGCAAATTCCCTGCCATGCAGGGCATGCTTTCCCGGCCTCTATTTACATTCGTTTACATAGCTTATACACGCTTGTTGCCTTTATCCGTATAATTCTGATAGACTATAGGCTCCCGCAGGGGCGGGCAGGTGAAAAACAGAGGAGGCAGGATGTGAATATCCTAACTTTGAATTGCGGCAGTTCTTCGGTTAAATTTCAGCTTTACGACTGGGGGAAAAAGATGATAATGGCCCTGGGGATGGTGGACCGGATCGGAATAGACGGTTCATCCATCAAGCATACCGGGCTGGAGGGTAAAAAGGTAAAGAAAGAATTTGCCTGTCCCAACCACAAGCGGGCCATCGAGGAGATCATTTCTTACCTTCTGGATGAAGAAGTGGGCCCCATAAATGATATCAAGAGTATCAATGCGGTAGGTCACAGGGTGGTCCACGGGGGCGAACGGTTTGCCCATTCGGTTATCATCAACAATGATGCGCTTAACACGTTCAGGGAGCTGTCCGACCTGGCCCCCCTGCATAATCCCCCCAATATAACGGGAATTGAAGCGGCCTTATCCGTGCTTCCCGGGGTGCCCCATTGCGCCGTCATGGATACGGCATGGCACCAGACCATGCCCAGGTCGTCATTCCTGTACGCGCTTCCTTATAAATGGTACGGGAATTACAGCGTCAGGCGCTATGGATTTCACGGCACCTCTTTCCTGTACGTCTCCAAGCGAGCCGCCGTGCTTTTAGGCAAGGACCCCTTCAGGACAAACCTGATTGCGCTTCACATAGGAAACGGGGTAAGCGTCAATGCCGTGTTGAACGGGTGCTCCCTGGACACATCGATGGGCATGACGCCCCTTGAAGGGCTCGTGATGGGAACGCGCGCCGGCGACCATGACCCGGCCATCGGCTATCACCTGATGCGCAAGGAGAACCTGGAACCGGACGAGGTGGAGAGAATTCTGAACAAGCAGAGCGGCATACTGGGCATAACGGAGCGTTTCTCTGACAGGCGGGACGTGATAGAGGCGGCTGACAAGGGTGACGAAAGGTGCCGGCTTGCCATCGAGATTGAAACGTACAGGCTGAAAAAGTATATCGGCGCCTATTACGCCGCTCTGGGGAAGGTAGATGCCATTGTCTTTACCGCCGGTGCCGGTGAAATGGGCAGCCTGCTCAGGGAAAAGGCTGTAGAGGGCCTGGAGGAAATGGGCATTCGTATTGACAGGGATAAAAACAATCTTTCACAGACAAGGAATGCGGAAACGGACATAACCGGAAAAGACTCAAAGGTTAAAATACTGGTCATACCCACGGATGAAGAACTCGTTATGACGGAAGACACATACGCGCTTTTAAAGGGCATATACGACGTGCATACCAATTTCACTTATTCCTTTCAAGGAAGGGGATACAGGAATGTCGGCAGGGAACGCGAACTGGAAAAGGAGATATCCGCTAATCCGGGGCTCGCATCCATTGTCATGCGCCCTGCTTAGGTCAGGTTATTTCCTGCAGAGGAATTTATTTATACTGTCAGCGGCATTCAACCCGTGACGGATGGCCCGGACAACGAGCGATGAACCCGTATTTGAATCGCCCGCGGCATAAACACCCTCTATGTTCGTTGCATAAGCCTCATCGGTTTTAATATTGCCGCGTTCATCCAGTTCAATGCCGAGGTCCGTAATCAGCCTGCCGTGCTCAACATGGACAAACCCCATGGCAAGAAGAACCAGATCTACCTGAAGCGAGAATTCGCTGCCGGGTATTTCCTTGATTACAGGCCTGGAACCAGGCTGGGGCGTGTCCCACTCTATTTTTACAAAATCCGCCGATTCGATTTTTTTACTGCTGCCTTTGAATTGTTTTGTGGATATTGACCACTTTCTCTCCGCCCCCTCTTTGTGAGACGAGGAGGTTCTTAAAATGACCGGCCATTCCGGCCAGTCAGGGTTATGCGGTTTTTTCCAATCCACCGGTTTGGGTAAAATTTCAAATTGATAAACCTTTTTGGCTCCCTGCCTGTTTGCCGTTCCGATACAGTCCGATCCCGTATCCCCGCCGCCAATGACAAGCACGTTCCTGCCGGCTGCGGAAATAATCTTATCTTCGCCTATTTTCCCGTCTATGCACAAATTGGAAAGGCTCAAATAATCCATGGCAAAATGAATGCCTTCCAGTTCCCGTCCCGGTATTTTTAAATCTCTCGGTTCGCGTGAACCGGCGGTAATGAGGATAACATCGAACGATTTCTTAAGATATGAAGAAGAAATATCGTCGCCGATATTAACGTCGGTTTCAAATTCCACGCCCGCCTCTTTCATCAATTCCAGGCGCCTGTCTATAACCCACTTTTCGAGTTTAAAATCCGGGATGCCGTAGCGGAGTATCCCCCCGGCCTTTTCAGCTTTTTCAAAAACAACGACATGGTAACCAAAGGCACGTAAAGAATCCGCCGCCGCAAGGCCGGCAGGTCCCGAACCGATGACCGCAATTCTTGTATTTTTCAGATGGCGGGGAATTTTAGGCTTGACCCAGCCTTCCCGGAACCCGTGTTCTATAATGGCCAGTTCAATCTGGCAAATGGAAACGGGCGCACAATTAATGGACAGTGTACAGGAAGTTTCACAGGGTGCGGGACAAATTCTTCCGGTAAATTCCGGGAAAGGATTTGTCTTTTCAAGCCGTCTCAAGGCCTTCTCCCATTTGCCTTTATAAACCAGGTCGTTCCATTCCGGTATAAGATTGTTTAATGGACAACCCAGGCAATGACAATAGGGAATTCCGCAATCCATGCATCTGGATGCCTGGACCTGCATTTCTTCATCCGTCAAGTATTCACACACATCCTTATAATCTTTAATCCTGGTTCCGACAGGCCTGTATGTTTTATCCTGCCTGTCATGCTTTAAAAAACCTTTCTTGTCTCCCATTTAATATACCTCTTCCGTTATTGTCAGCACTTCCGCACTTTTTGTATATTTTCTAGTGATTCTTTCCATGGCTTTCTTATAATCTATGGGAAATACTTTCACGAATTTCGGGAGCATTTCTTCCCAGTCATGCAGTATCTGTGAAGCATATTTACTGTTTGTATAGAATATATGCCTTTTTATAAGACCATGGAGCAGCTTTTTATCCTCTTCCGAGACAACAGGCTCGAGATCAACCATCTCGAGATTACACATGGTATCGAACAACTGATTCTCGTCCAGTACATAGGCAAGCCCACCGCTCATTCCGGCTCCGAAATTGACGCCCGTCCTGCCCAGGACAACAACCACCCCGCCCGTCATGTACTCGCAGCCATGATCGCCGACACCTTCGACAACGGCAATGGCCCCGCTGTTTCGTACGGCAAAGCGTTCCCCCGCCATACCGTGAATGAATACTTCTCCCTTTGTAGCTCCAAAAAGATTGACGTTTCCGGTTATTATATTATTCTGCGATCTGTAGGTGGACCCTTTCTGTGGATAAAGGATTATTCTTCCCCCGGATAAGCCTTTACCCATGTAATCATTGGCGTCACCCTCCAGTTCAAAGGTTATTCCATTGGCAAGGAAGGCCCCGAAACTCTGGCCTGCTACGCCCGTAAATTTACATTCAATCGTATTATCCGGCAGGCCTTTTGCCCCGTACCGGCGGGATACTTCCCAGCTTAACCTTGCGCCGACGCTTCTATGATGATTTTGAATCTGGGTAAAAAGGCTGACGCGCTTTGAATTCTCCAGCGCTTTTGTCGAATTCTGAATAAGCTGCTCGTCCAGGGTATCCGTTAAATCCAGTTTTTCATTTCTGATACAACGGAGCGCGCTTCCCTCTTCATCGACAGGCGCGGATAAAATCCTGCTGAAATCCAGCCCTTTGGCTTTCCAATGGTCCACGGCTTTTTTTACTTTCAATATGGAAACCTGGCCTACCATCTCATCAACGGTTCTGAAACCCAGTTCAGCCATATGCTCACGCACATCTTTTGCCAGAAACTTCATAAAATTCATGAGGTATTCCGGTTTTCCGGAAAATCTTTTTCTCAATGTTTCATCCTGCGTTGCTACGCCAACCGGACAGGTGTTCATGTGACATTTACGCATCATGACACAACCCAGGGTGACGAGGGAAATGGTGGCGAAACCGAATTCTTCGGCACCGAGCAGCGCGGCTATGATTATATCCCTGCCGGTGCGCAGCTGGCCGTCTACCTGTACCCTTATTTTATCCCTGAGCTTGTTTCGAACAAGGGTCTGCTGGGTTTCGGAAAGACCCAGCTCCCACGGAATGCCCGCGTGTTTGATCGATGAAAGCGGCGAGGCGCCGGTACCCCCGTCACCGCCGCTGATAAGAACCATGTCCGCCCTTCCCTTGGCTACGCCGGCGGCGACGGTCCCGACACCGATTTCACTCACAAGCTTGACGGAAACCCTTGCCGTCGGATTCGCATTTTTAAGATCGTATATGAGCTGGGCCAGGTCCTCTATCGAATAAATGTCGTGATGCGGCGGAGGGGAAATAAGCATAACCCCCGGCGTCGAGTATCTGACACTGGCAATAATATCGTTCACCTTGTGCCCCGGAAGCTGTCCGCCTTCGCCCGGTTTTGCGCCCTGGGCCATCTTTATCTGAAGCTCTTCCGCATTGGCAAGGTAATTGCTGTTCACCCCGAACCGGCCGGAAGCAACCTGTTTTATCTTGCTTTTCAGGCTGTCGCCGTTAGGCAGGGGGGCATACCTGGCTTCGTCTTCACCGCCTTCACCGGAATTGCTTTGCGCGCCTAAACGGTTCATGGCTATGGCGATTGTCTCATGCGCTTCCTTGCTTATGCTCCCGAAACTCATGGCGGAGTTGACAAACCTTTTAATGATGGACTGCTCGCTTTCCACTTCCTCCAGGGGAACGGGTTTGTTTTTATAATCGAACTCGAACAGTCCGCGCAGGGTATAAAATTCCCTGGATTGATCGTTTATCAGGTTCGCATATTTCCGGTACAAAGCGTAATCGTTTTCCCTTGTGGCCTTTTGAATGGTGACAATTACTTCAGGGGAAAGCCGGTGTTTTTCGGAATTTTTCCGGTAATGATAATGCCCGCCGGAATCCAGTATTTTGTTTTCGCTTTCAGAATTAAAAGCCCTGGAATGGCGAAGGGCAATTTCCTGCGCAATGACGTCCAGTCCGACCCCTTCTATCCTCGAGTGTAAACCGGGAAAATATTTATTGATAAACCCGGAGCTGAGCCCCACTGCCTCGAATATCTGCGCGCCCTTATAGCTCCTGATCGTGGAAACACCCATTTTGGACATTATCTTTAAAAGTCCTTTTTTTATGGCGGTTATATAATTGTCAAAAGCAATCTCCAGTTTCATTCCATTGAAGGCGCCTTCCTTTTCTTTTAATTCCGCAATTGTTTCAAAAGCGAGATAGGGATTGATGGCGCTCGCTCCAAAGCCGATGAGCGCGGCGAAATCCATGACTTCCCTGGCCTCTCCCGTCTGTATGATAATACCGGATAAATGTCTCTTGCTCAGTTTGACCAGGTAGTTATTGACGCAGGCAACAGCCAGCAGGGAAGGTATGGGTGCGTATTTTTCGTCGATTCCCCGGTCGCTTAAAATAATGATTGAACATCCGGAATCTATGCTGGATTCCACCTGCCTGCAGATATTATCAAGCGCTTCTTCCATTCCCTTCTCTCGCTTATCCACCTCGTAATGTATTGAAAGCAGACAGGTGCTCAGGCCCGGTACCGTGGATTTTAAAAGATTGACCGTATCATCATTGGTAAGGATGGGATGGGAAAGTTTCAGCTGATTGCAATGCATGGGACTTTCCTCAAGCAGATTCTGTTCCCTTCCCACAAAATCCATCAGGCTCATGACCAGGTTTTCCCTGTAGGGATCTATGGGCGGATTGGTCACCTGCGCGAACAACTGCTTGAAATACCTGAAAAACATCTGCGGTTTGTCCGACAACACGCTTACGGGTTCGTCATCACCCATTGAACCCACCGGTTCCTGGCAGTTTTCCACCATTGGCGCCAGTATCATATTTATGTCTTCCAGCGTATATCCGAAAGCTATCTGTTTTTTTATTAAAGGCGCCCTGCTGACAGAAACAGCACTGGGATGCTGAAGAAGACCTTTTAATTCGATCCTGTTTTCTTCGAGCCATCGCCGGTACAGTTTTTGTCTTGAAACGGATGCCTTTATTTCGTTGTCTTTCTTGACCCTGCCGATGGTTGTATCGACAAGTATCATTTTTCCCGGAGCCAGCCTGCCTTTTTCCAGAATATCCTCCGGAGGTATGTCCAGTACACCCATTTCGGATGCCAGGACGACTCTCCCGCTCTTGGTAATAACATAGCGTGCCGGGCGCAGGCCGTTCCTGTCCAGAATGGCCCCGATTTTTTTCCCGTCCGTAAAGGCGATGGCCGCCGGTCCGTCCCATGGCTCCATAAACGCGGCATGGTACTCATAGAACGCCCTTTTATCCGTACTTATATGGTATTGTTGACCGAAGGTTTCCGGTATCATCATCATCATGGTATGTTCAATGGATCTACCCGCGGACGTTAAAAGTTCGAAGGTATTATCAAACATCGCCGAATCACTGCCGTCTTTCTGAATGACGGGAAGAAGTTTTTTTATATCGTCCCCGAAAAGTCCTGAACTCAGGGTGGATTCCCTTGCCTTCATGCGGTTGACGTTTCCCTTCAAGGTATTTATTTCACCGTTATGCGCAAGATACCGGAACGGCTGGGCCAGGGGCCAGGAAGGGAAAGTGTTTGTACTGTACCTTTGATGCACCAGGGCCAGGGAGCTCTGGACCCTGCTGTCCGTAAGGTCCGGGAAAAAGGCTTCAAGCTGCGGGGCTACAAACAGGCCCTTGTAAATGATGGTTTGAGAGGAAAAGCTCGGAATATAAAACTGGTCCTGTGACAGCCGCATTTCAACCGCTTTATTTTCTATGCACCTTCTTGCCACGTATAATTTTCTTTCTAATGCATCCGCCTTCAAATCTTCAAAATTGACAAATACCTGCTGCATGAAAGGCATGCTTTCCAGGGCCATTTCGCCCAGGCAATCAGGGTTCACGGGCACGTCCCTGAACCCCAATACGGTTCCGCCTTCGGTTTTTATTACGTCGGAAATCATTTCATCGACCTGGTTTTTTTTGTCCTTTTCAAAGAAGAAAAATCCCACTCCATAGGTTCCCGGGTCACCCAGCTTGATATTTTCCGGATAAAGTTCTTCCTCGAAGAAATCATGCGGAATCTGTATAAGTATTCCCGCGCCATCCCCCGTTTTCATATCTCCGCCCACGGCCCCGCGGTGGATCAGGTTTTTAAGAATGGTGATACCGTCCTTGACAATCTGGTGTGAGGGTTTCCCGTTTATATTTACCGTAAAGCCGACACCGCAGGCGTCATGCTCAAATTCCCTGTTGTAGAGTGAATTATTTTCATTCAACATAACACAATCCTCTCTGCTCCACTGCATTCAGGTAGAGATACAGCTTTGTATTCCCGTTCATGAAATCCATGACTTTGACAACCTGATTCCATTTTGAATTAACCTGCAGGAGATTTTCCAGATTATTGGGTAACTGGTCCAGCAGGGCCTTGTTTATCACGTTATCTTTCCTTG
This sequence comes from Spirochaetales bacterium, assembly GCA_016928415.1. Classification (GTDB taxonomy): domain Bacteria; phylum Spirochaetota; class Spirochaetia; order SZUA-6; family JAFGRV01; genus JAFGKU01. Next base: position 2,660 of record JAFGKU010000153.1, on the reverse strand, counting down.
TCGGCTGAATGGCCAGGTAATGTATATCCAGTTCGACAAGATCATTGAAAAAGTGCGTTCCAAAAGAAACATCCGGTATCAATCCCTCGTGCATTTCGGCCGTTTCACAGAGGACAGAGACGCGGTTGATCTCCCCGAAATGTACGGGAACGCCCAATGACGGTGTTGTTGTCCCCCACCGGCCGGGACCCAGAAGCATGATGGTTTTCTTCTTTTTACCAAGGTTGGTTATTTTCCCGATGAGTCTTGCCGTTTCATAGCGTTCCCGCTCGCTCATTTTGCCATAAACTTCCGGAACGACATAAACCAGCCTGTCTATCGTAAAATGGGAACTGTTGCCGATTATCGGTCCCGTAGTTTTTAACAGAATATTTTTTGCATTTATATTTCCCGGATCCTTGACGGCGCCTACTCCCTTTTTTACCTGGAAAGGCCTGCATTGCAGCAGGTTTATCCGGTAATCCTCTCCGCTCAGGAAATTAGCCGTAAACTCGATATCTACGGCATGTTCATAAGCATCCTGAAGCGTGGCAAGCATACTCTTGATATCTTCAATAAACTTTGTTTTGGACAAAAGGCCTTCGAAAGTAAGGATCCAGGGGAAAATATCGCTTTTATTGTTTTCTTTCGCGTAACGCTCAAGTTCCGCATCCCTGGAGGCAAGGATTTCCAATGGCAATCCGCTGTGATCGGCTATATCCGAGAAGTAGGCGGATTCCATCCTGTTTTTTTCAAGATTGAGAACATCGGCTTTTTTCTGTGCGAATTTTTTCACTTCCTCAAAATTGGCCTCCGGCCTTTTATTCGGCTCATTGACCGATACAACCCTCGTATAATCGTCATCGTGCCTGTCCACGGCCCTGGTGCCCAGTCCGAAAACGAGGCGGATAACACCGGCCTTGGGATCTATGTTTTTATCCCACACGTAAAGGTTGTAGGAATATCCCACTCCCGCTGTCTGGGGATAAAAATAATCTTTATATATGGAACCGGATACGCGCTGTATAAGCAGGGCCATCTGTTCGTCCCTGTCCAGCAACCCTCTTTGGTGCCTGTACTGGAGAGCTTCCCTGCTCATCGTACTCGCATAAACGGTTTTTACCGCATTCATAAACTCTTCAAACCGTTCTTCAGGATTGCCCTGGTTGGTACAAAACACGCTTTCATATTTACCCGAGAACGAATTGCCATAGGCATCTTCCAGGAGGCTGCTGGACCTCACTATGATGGGAGATTGTCCGAAATAATTTAAAATTTCCTTCATCTGGTTTTTTATATCCGTAGGGAAAGTGCCGGAGATTAATCTTTTACGGGCCTCGTCCACGCCTTCTAAGAAGTTTTCACTGTGCTTTTGTTTCCATCGGACCCACCAGCATTTGCTTTTTATAAGATAGGTATAAAAAACATCGGAACCGATATAAAAACTGTCATGGGTTTCCAGCCTTTTTTTCCAGGACGGATCTTTATTCTCCAGAATGGCCCTTGCCAGCAGCATACCGACCGTTTTCCCGCCTATAAGCCCGGTCCCGATCATATGGTTCCCGATTTCCACCAAGTCCTTCAGTGTAAAATATTTGTCGGCAAGCTTTAAAAGACGTTCGTCACGGGTAACAACCATCCGCAGCATCCTTTGCCGGCATTCCTCTTTTTCTTTAAGAATATCCTCTTCTGTGGATGTTTCGGTAATCAGCTCCTGGGCCCTTTCAAAAACCCTGTTCCACATATCCAGTTTCGCGTTTGAAGTATTGAGCCAGAGATGCGGCAGGTCATGAAGTATCTCTGAAATGTGTATGCTTCTGCCTACCGGGACAAATTTCTTTTCCTGCCATTGATGAAGCATGTACATGGTCTTGGAATAGCGTTTGTACACTTTGAGCGGATGAATATACATCCCGCTCTCCCTGTTGTATACATCTATGATGACCTGGGCCGTCTCATGAATGGCATTAACGGTTTGGGAAGTATTATAGTTTCTCATCAATGCAAAATAGGTAACCGTGTCATAATCGTATAAATAGGGGCAGGTAAGCATAAAAAAGTTGGCCAGCATCCTGTCGCTGTACCAGTCCACGGCCAGTTCCGACAGGCAGTCGAAAACGTAAAAGGCTCCCTCGCCCACTTCCTCTATAACCTTAAAAATATCCGCGATAAAAGATTCAAAACCAATTTCCGGGTGTAAATGATATATTTTGGCTCCGATATTATCAGGGACAAGTTCTTTATGGTCTGCAAACCTGAAATAAATGAGGGTATTTCCATTCTTTACGGCATCTGTACAGTACGGGTCCACAAATTTCAGATAATCATCGATATTATCTACCTGCCAGACTATATTATCTCCCGGCATGACCCCATTGATAACGTTATCAAGCTCGGAGATACCCGTACTCATCAAAGTATACACTTTCGGCATCTGCACCTCCCTGTTAAGTGCTAATATATTCAATTTTTAAAGAAAACTTCAAGCCAGATGATATTAACCGTTATGGCCTTACGCGGATTATATGGTTTGATCGTTATTTTTTCCAGCCCCCCCATAGATGTATGATTTTTCAGACAATCTTGCCATAATACCATTATTATCATGCTCTGGTCTCTTTTATACCTGATCATCAATAGCTCTTTTCCTGTTTGAACAAAATAATTATAGAAAAACAGGT
>JAFGKU010000152.1 GCA_016928415.1 Spirochaetales bacterium | reverse complement strand
TAGCTTAAATTTCAATTTTCTACCCGAAATATTAAAAAAAAATGTAATTTATTTGATATTTGGGATGAATTCGAGTATATTTTTTCAATGGAGAAGTATAGATTATGATGAAAATTAGAGTATGTCTTTTCTTGTTTCTAATCTTATTGAGCCTCTCCTCCTGTTTATTAAGAAATGAAGTATATATAATGATACACTGCCAGGAATCTTTCGATATACCGGATTCTTTTACCACCACAATACCGCCGTTTGCCTCGCTTACATTTTCTCAAATTGTTCTGGGGCAGTACTATCCGGTGACGCCCGGTACTTATAATATAAATTTCTCATATTTGGCGATACCGGCAAATGCTTTCAATCAAAATATTACCATTGAAGCGGATACGATTATTTTCGGCAAAGAAAACAGTTATTATGATTTAATCCTGAACCATTACGTCGGTCCCCGGCTGATTCAGGTACCGCAGTAAAGATTGTAGACTAATAAAAATCAATATATTTTTCTTGAAGCATTTAGCCCGTTCAATAATATTGATTAAGGATTATCAATGGGAAAAAGTGTTTTATTTGTCCGGTGCAGTGAATAGCTGATTCCAACGCTACCAAATATAAAGAATGCAATAGGCGAATTTACGAATACCGGACTGGCTATACTTTCAAATATACATTCTATAATAACCGTGAAAGCTCCCATTTGAAAGGCACGTGTGTATGGATCCTGCGGAAAGGAAATGGCTTTAAAAATCGTGATAAAAAAGATTATGATTATGAGAATGAAGAGGGCCAGGCCTATGAAACCAATTTCTCCAATTATCATTGGCCAGAAGGTGTCTACAATAAACATTGGAAATTCCCGGGACAGGCCGTAGACCCGGGATATATTGTATTCATCGTAAACGGGGCTGTAATAAGCCCTGCTAAGCCAGCTTGCATAACGCCCCATGCCTACTCCTATGGGGAAATTATCAACGGCTATTTCAAAGCTTTTAATGTACAGCACGTTTCTGGAAATTTCCATGAAATTTTCGGTTAGCAGATAACTGGTTATTTTTTGTTGAAGAAGGTCTACGGCCAATGTTCCCACAAAGACGGCGAAAATAATTATTATTGATATGATCATCAGAATTTTAATTCTTATTTTACTTTGCGGATGAATTTGAACGGTGATAATGATTCCGGCCACCAGGCCGAATATCGCCTTGGCGCGTACTGATAGAATACATCCGATGGCGAACAGTAATGCTCCTATAAAATAAACGGTCTTTTTATTATTAATAAAATATGCGAAACAAAACAGGCTGCAAAAACTCATAAACCATCCAAAAAATACCGGGTGTGTAAAAAGGGATTGAACGGAGGGTATGCCGAATCTGTAATCAACGTATTCCCTGTTATTGAGGAGTGTCCGGAAGTAAGTCGGAATTAGTAAATCTATAATGCCGAAAAAAAAGAAAATTAATCCTACGGCCAGGAAAAACCTAAGGTAGGATTTTAGCATGTTTTTATGTATATTGAGCTGAATAAAAATATAGAACAGGCAAAATCCTTTTATATACAGGACGAGTTGCGACCCGAAGATGAAAAAAGGTACCCTTTTAATCAGGCTGGTAATAATGGCAATCGTCAAGAAGGCAATTAACACTAAATCAATATTTGTCTTGAGTATTTTTTTTCTGTTGATAATCCGTTCGAATAGAATGAGTGCCAGGATAATTAATGAGAAACCTTCATCCATGGATTTTACAATATTTCTCAAAAAAGGAATTGCAGACAAATTATTGGATATGAGGTCCTGTAGTAACATGAAAGTTCCCAGGATCATGAGAATTAAGTGTATGAAGTTGGCGTTTTTTCGCCGGGTCACTTCATTGGTTACTTGAGCCTCAAGCATTTTCGACAGCCAATTTTTCGTATGCTTTTACCATCCTGTCTACATCAAAGTCAACAGCACGAATTAAAGCAGATTGTGATAGGCGGATTCGGAGTTCATGGTCATCCAGGACTTTTAACAAGGATTCCGCAAGGGTTTGTACGTCACCAACGGGCACCAAAAGGCCGTTGATATTGTCCTGAATAATTTCCTCCGGTCCGTAAGGGCAGTTGGTTGCCACCGAAGGTATGCCGCAGGCCATGGCTTCTATAATAACATTCCCGAAACCTTCCCAATAGGAAGGTAACGCGAAAACTCCGGCGCGGCTTATCAATGGATATGGATTTTTAATATATCCTGTCAGTTGAACATCGCTTTCCAGATTGTACAGCTTAACAAGCGATAATAAATTTCGCATCTCTGGACCCTTTCCAATAATAACGAGGCGGCAGTCTTTTTTCGCGCGAATTATTTTAAAGGCCTTGATTAGATTTGGGAAACCCTTCCTCGGCAGTAATTTCCCCATGGAAACGATAATAGGTATGGATTCATTGAACCAATTGAGTTCCGCCGGTTCGGAATCCTTGAGCCGGTTGATTGCTTTTATATCCACCGCATTGTTGATAACCGTGATTTTTTTTCGTAATATATTGAAGTCTCTCCTGAGTTCTTTTTTTACCCCGTGGGAAACCACGACTATTTTATCGGCCCATCTAAAGATAAATTTCATTAATAATTTTTTAAGCCGCATTCTTAACTTTTTGCCTGCTAGGTCTCGGAGATCATTGTGTTCGAGAAAAACAAGAAGGCTGGGTTTCATGATAAACAGCTTCTTTGTTATTGCGGCTGTAAGATTCGCATACCAATTTCTTGAAAAGATAATATCCGGCCTAAAACGGTTTACGGTCCGTCTTAGTGAAAATACAAGACGGAAAAATGAAAACCTCGATTTTTTTTTCAGGTTGAACGCCTTAAGATCGGAGGGCAACTGTTCCAATAATTCACCTTTTTTTTCAAAAAGACAGAGTGCTGGTGAAAAGACGGTTCTGTCAATTTTGTTTAAAAAGTATACACTTAATTTTTCCGCACCGCCGGGGATAAAGGCAGGAATAATATAGAGCAGCCTGTAATTTTTCTTCTTCTCTTTCATTATAAAGTTTACCATATACTTTAAAAATACTGGTATATTTTTCAAGTATTTTCAAGTAGCTTTATTTCAAACAGCTTTGATTTTCGATACATTATTTTATTGAGTCTATTTCTTCTTACAAACTCGCTTGTATAAATCTAAAAGTTTTACACAATACTTTTGAGGATCATTCTTCATCAGGACCTGTCGTTGAGCCCATTCACCCATGGACCTGCTTTTCGCGGGGTCACTTATTATTCTGCGTATGGACCGGGCGCAATCGGCCGGATCATGAGGGGTGAAAGTGTAACCGCTTTTACTGTCTTCCACGAGTTCGGGTATCCCGCCGATCCGTGCACCGACCGCCGGAAGGCCCAGATAAAAGGACTCAATTACCGAAAGGGGATTGTTTTCATAACACTCCGAAGGAATCACGATACACTTGTTTTTACTCATCTCATCATAGAGCGTATTGCCTGACAAAAAACCGTAAAAAGTGATATTACCGATACCCTCATTTTTTACGCGATTTTCAAGTTCATTCCTCATAGGTCCTTCACCTATTAAATTCACCTTTATGCCTTTAAGTAATTTGGCGGCATCGAGAAGGGTGTGAAGGCCTTTCTCATAAGACAGTCTTCCGCAATAACACACGGAGGGTTTCCCTTCATTAAACGGTCCGGTTGTTTGATGTTTCTGTTTGTAATTTTTGAGTTCATGAAGGGGGATAGGATTGGGTAAATGCTCTATATTTCCCTTGAATCCCATTTCCAGTATTTTCTCTTTCAGGAAACGGCTTGGTGCAATAAACACATCGATGTTTGAAAAAGTACGGAGCAGTGTGTTGTGCAGGTACATTTCTATCATGCAAAGCATGCTTTTCAGCCGGGATTTTTTGACACAGCGATATCGGAATCCTTTCCAATATTTTCCATGCCGGCATTCCTCACAGATTTTTTTACCCCGGCGAAGCTGGTAGTTGGCACAAACAATTTTAAAATTATGAAGGGTCATTACGATGGGGATACCTTTTCCCCTTATCTCGTGAATGACAGAGGGTGATAATTGATGCCATACGGTGTGCAGGTGGACGATATCCGGGTGGAAGGCCTTAATAATCCTGGACATGCCTTTCCGCGCCTTCAAGGAATAAAGAATTCTGCCGCTTTTAGCGATCATGTCAATAAGACCTGTATTTTTATTAAAATCCGTAAACGGTACAAATTCATCCTCTGGCAGTCCGGGGAGCTTGTTCGGATGCCGCATGGAGAAAAATCGCGTTTCGTTTCCCATTTTGTCCAGAATTTGGCGGATAGTACGTAAAGATGTCTCAGTCCCGCCGACGGGATAATGTCCCGTGAGCATATTTGCCTTAATTTGTTCAAAAAAAGGATAAAAATTGTTGGCAAAGAGAATTTTCATATTATTCCCCGACCCGTTAATGAAGACAGGTATTCGAACTGCTTATTCTTCTTTATCGATGACTATGCGCAGGTTCTTGAATTGATTATCATTAAATTCGATGAAATATTTGTCAACCATTTGTTTCATGGCGGCCGTTCCTTCCTTATCAGACATTGCCCGTAATTCCTCCGCGGTATATTTCTCCCGTAAATCCCTCTGGGCAAGCAGGGTGAAAAGTCGTGTAATGAAAATGGAATCGATGTAATTGTCCATCAAACCGACAATCTCATTTTGCTGCTTTTTTGAGAATTCAATAGATCCCTTGCCATTAACCTTGATTTCCTCCTTGAGGTCAAAATTGTTTACATGGGAGAATATGTAGCTCTCAAGATTGAAATAATCCGATTTCATGTTCTCATCCGAATGTCGAGCCACTATCTCGTTGCCAAGGTAAATGGATTTCACGAGTGTTAAAAACTGGTCGGCAGAAAAAAATATATTCATTTATTATACCTTTCTTTTAAGGAAATAGTGAGTCATGGTAGGCTTTAACAGTGATATAGTCAAGGGTATGCCCCGGAGATACCAAGGGCCTTAATGTTTCAGTTGTCCGGTAATATGTCTGAAAGTTTTGACCGGTTGAAAAAATATATTTAGAAGTATCGTTTTCTCGGAAACATAGGCGACCAGTACCGGTACCATAAAGCTGAATATTAATCCGAAAAGGATATGTACGGTGATATCTCTTACACCCATTGTTATAAATAAAATTCTGATCGGGGCGGCCGATATAGTATGAAGCAGAAAAATCGGCATTGTATACTTGCTTGTGATGATAATTATTTTATGGAATTTTCCGGTTTTTGTGATTGCCAGGGATAAAAAGATAATGCCTGATCCTCCTATAATAGTCAAAAGTATGCTTGTTGGTGTATCATCAAGCCTGAACATAAAGGAAACATACGAAGAAATAATAAATAAAATGATAACCGGCAGAGCCAGTTTCAGTGTTTTGATGAATTGGCATTTAAAATTCTGTATAAACATTCCCATGGCAAACCAAATCAGGTTGGCCATTACGCCTGTTATAACAAAGGGCATGTTATTGAAATAATAACATAAAATTTTTAATGCAATGGCAACACATAAAAAAACGCCGATTTTCCAATGACCCGTTAATCGCGGTGTTATCAAAAAGATGAAGAACAATGTGTATAAGAACCAATACGGGGCTAATGGATTCAGGAATAATGCATCAATGATGTTGTCACTGATAGGGCTGTTAACCAGACCGGAAAATAAAAACTTCATAAGAATAGTGATGCTTGAGAAAGTAAAATAAGGAACTCCCAGGTTTATCAATTTTTTCAAAATATTATTACCATATGCAACCAGGCCCTTTTTTATATGCATCTGGTGCAAGTACCCGCTGCAGAAGAAAAAAAGCGGTACGTGGAAATGATAGATTGCCGTATTAAAGTAGTTGTATAAAATCGAGTCCGGAATAATCGAGGATTTATGAAAGCTTTGGAATAGATGGCCGAGTGCGACAAACAGGCAGGCGATAAATTTGACTAAATCAATCCAAATTTCCCTTTCCGGTTTATTATCTTGACTTGCCATGTAAATACGATCCATATTGCACACCCGCCATAAATTAACATCCCGAAAAGTTAGACCTTACGACGGATGATAAGGAATTATATCGAAAGAGTCAATATTTTGAATGCGCCCGATGTATTCATTTCTGATTTGATATCCTGGTTTGTTTCGCCTATCGATTGATATTGATCTTGAATTTGTACATCATCTTTCGTATGATTAATGAGAAAGCGGAATTATTTACCAATGGGGAAGCGGTATTTTTGATATTAACATATTTTCACATTATATTTGTTTTCCTCAATCCATTTCGGGGTATGTATGGCCGGTCTGATTAAGGGCCCCAATGAAGGAAGTATTATTGTCACTTACAGATGCCCCATGAATTGTGTCATGTGCAATATTCACGGCAACCCAACGGAAAAGCAGAAAGAGATTGCCCCTGAAATCTGCGAACGTCTTCCCCGGGTTTCTTTTTTGAACATCACCGGTGGTGAACCGTTTATCCGGGAAGACCTGGAGGAATTCGTGGCCCGGCTCAGGAAAAAAGCACGGCGTATCGTTATTTCCACTTCGGGGTGGTATGTTGAACGTGTCCTGGAGCTTGCCTCGAAATACCCTGATATCGGTATCCGTGTCAGTCTTGAAGGTCTCTGCTGTACGAACGATTCCCTCCGGGGAAGGAAGGGGGGATTTGACAGGGGTTTGACGGTCCTTCTGGAGCTGCGGAGAATGGGAATAAAGGACATCGGTTTCGGCATTACCCTGTCCGATTCGAACGTTCAGGACCTGCTTAAACTGTATGAACTGGCTAAAAATCTCCGCATGGAATTTGCAACTGCCGCGGTACATAATTCTTATTATTTTCATGTATCCGATAATTCGTTTCAGCATCCTGAAAAAGCGGAGTCGGTCCTTAAGGAACTTGTGGAAAGGCTTCTTAAGGAAAATAATGTAAAAAGCTGGTTCCGGGCCTTTTTTAACTACGGGTTGATCAATTTTATCCGTAAAGGCCCCAGGGTGCTGCCCTGTGAAGCGGGGATGCTGAATTTTTTTCTGGACCCCTATGGCAATGTGTTTCCGTGCAATGGCATGGAAGAGTGCTTCTGGTTCGAGCGGATGGGGAATTTGGCCGAAACAAAATCGTTTAAGGATATTTGGGAAAGCGGGCAGGCGGAACGCGTCCGGAACAAGGTCAGGAATTGCCCAAAGCAGTGCTGGATGATAGGAACCGCGGCACCCGTAATGAAAAAATACATTCATTTTCCTCTAGCCTGGGTGGTCAGAAACAAACTCAGGTTATGGACGGGCAGGGGAATCAACTATGAAGTTATCCGGCCTTTCACGGCAAAAGGCAAACAGAAATGAAAATTCTGGTTACGGGGCTAAGGGGAATCCCGGATATCCAGGGCGGCGTGGAGACGCATTGCGGGGAATTATATCCGCGGCTCGCTGCAAAGGGATACCGCATCACGGTAGCGTACCGGTTGCCGTACTTTCGAACCCGGCTTACCACGTATGAAGGGGTTAAACTGGCGGGTCTTCCTGCCCCCCGCATCAAGGCGCTTGAAGCGTTCGTACACTCGTTATTGTCCGTTTTTTATGCCGCCTTTACAGGCTGCCGTGCGGTTCATATTCATGCCGTAGGACCGTCATTGCTCATACCCCTGGCCAGGCTCCTGGGAATGAAGGTAATAATGACTCATCATGGAGGAGATTATAACCGTGAAAAATGGGGCTGTATAAGCAGGTTTCTTCTGAAAGCAGGGGAGTTGTTCGCCGCCGCCTTTGCCAACAGGATCATAGCCGTTTCACAAGGCATAAGGCAGATGCTTATTCGAAAATACGGCAGGTCGGATGCCGTCCTTATCTACAATGGAATACAGACCCGTAAGCGCGTGCAGTCCTTTTCTTATCCGCAGAGTCTGGGTCTTGAAAAGAACCGGTATTTGCTGGCGGTGGGCAGACTGGTGCCTGAAAAGGGATTTCATGACCTGATAAATGCCTATTCGATCATGAATAACAGGAAAATTCGGCTGGTAATTGCGGGTGAAGAAAACAGGGAAACGGTATACGGCCGTACCTTGAAGAAACTGGCACATGACCGAGGTTGTGTATTAACCGGCTATATAAAAGGAAAGAAATTGGCGGAGCTTTATTCTCATACAGCCCTGTTCATCCTGCCTTCCCACCATGAAGGTTTCCCCATAGTGCTTCTGGAGGCTTTGAGTTATGATTTGAATGTTGTTGTGAGCGATATACCTCCGAACAGGGAATTCGACCTGCCCGAGTATTGTTATTTCAGGGCCGGCGACCCCGAAGATTGTGCAAGAACCGTGATCAATGCCCTTAACGAAAACAGAAATATACCGTATACTGCTTTATATAATTGGGAGACGGTTGCCGATAAAACCGGTTCTTTGTATGAGGAACTTTTTCAAATGCCAATCGGGCCGGTATCCAAAGGAGGGCGATTATGAAAGAGCTTTTGGGCAGGCTTAAAGAAAGGGACAGGGAAATCCAGCTTCTCGTACACACGGCCGCCATACTGGGATGGGACCAGGAGACGTATATGCCGCCCGCCGCATTGGAAGAACGGGCCGAGCAGCTTTCTCTTCTGGAAGGCCTTATCCACAGGAGGATAACGGACCCGGAGGTCGGGGAAATTCTCGAAAAACTGGGTGTAGACGGTAATCGCTCCCCGGTCGTGGAAGGCCTGTCGGAAACGGATACGGCGTTTGTCAGGGAAATTAACCGGCAGTATATCCGCAACACGAAACTCCCTCAGGACCTTGTTGTCAGGCTGGCAAGGGAAACCAGCCTTGGCCAGGGAAGGTGGGCCAAGGCCAGGGCAAATGCGGATTTCAGCATGTTTGAACCCTCACTGAAAACCATCGTTGAATTATCGATAGAAAAGGCGCATTGCCTGGGGTTCAAGGACTCCATTTACGACCCGCTTCTTGACCAGTATGAACCTTACATGACGAGCAGGGAACTGGATGCCATTTTTACCCCGCTTCAGGAGAAACTCCGGGAACTGCTCCTTAAAATAAAATCCAGCGGCGCAAAGATCAGGACGGATTTTCTTTCCGGAAAATTTGACATCCGGAAACAAAGGGATTTCGGGCTGGCAATATGCAAAAAAATGGGGTTCGACTTCCAGAAGGGCCGGCTGGATATTTCGGCACACCCCTTTTCCACTACTTTGGGAAACAGGGATATTCGTATAACAACCCGTTATAATGAAAACTTTTTCAATACTGCCCTGTTCGGCATAATCCATGAGTGCGGGCACGGCCTTTATGAAATGGGTTTCTCCGAGGACCTTGCAGGCACCCTGCTTGCCAACGGTGTATCATTGGGAATACATGAGTCGCAGTCAAGGTTCTGGGAGAATATGATAGGCAGGAGCCTGCCCTTCTGGGAATATTTTTATTCCGAACTCAGCGCGCTTTTCCCGGATGCCTTAAGAGGTGTGGACTGCCGGGATTTTTACAACGCGATCAATGTGGTTGAACCCTCCCTGGTTCGGATAGAGGCGGATGAGGTCACTTACAGCCTGCACATTATTATACGGTATAAAATTGAAAAAATGCTGCTAAACGGTGAAATTACCGCCGGGGACGCAAGAGACATATGGAACGGGGAATACAAACGCCTTTTGGACAAAACGCCGGAAAATGATGCGGAGGGTGTGCTTCAGGACATTCACTGGTCGATGGGGGCCTTCGGTTATTTCCCTACGTATGCGCTCGGCAACCTGTACAGTGCCCAGTTCAGGAAAACATTGATGCACGAAATGCCGTCCATTGAAAATGAAATACGGAAAGGAAATCTTGCCGTTGTCAGGGAATGGCTTGGTCTGAAAATCCACCGGTGGGGCAGTGTTTATCCTGCCAGCGAATTATGCAGGAAAGTTACCGGGGAATATGTTAATCCCGATTATTTCCTCGCATACCTCGCGGAAAAACATGGAGGCATTTATGGGTTTGGATAACGCGGCTACAATGTCCTCGCAATTAAATTCTTATTTTTTTTACAGTAATGTCTTTTTCTGGATTATGCTTTCAGGCATTTTTTTCGGGGCCGCCATCTCACGCATAACGCGTTTTCTGCCGGGGGATGAACGGAGGGAGAAAGCCCGGAACCGTAAATGGATTTTCGCGTCGCTCTATTTCTCCCTGTGCGTGGTATTTTTCCTGTGCGGATTGCTTATTCCGGGACCACGAAAAATTCTGGACATCCGGCTCATATATTTTTTTACGGGCGCCGCGGTTTTCTCGTTCATTATTGTACGGTTTAAAAAGGCCATAGGCCTTCCTGTCTTGATTCTCTCATCCCTTTTTATCATTGCCCTGCTGCTTTTTTTCCAGGCTGTTACCGCGTTTACCGGTGAAACGGAAATTGCCAGAATAAAGGTTTTATCCGCTTCGGATAACAGGATGAAGCTGGAATTGACCGTGCCCCGGGACCCCGGGCCCGAGCTTGTGGCCATGGACGGCGACTATTTTTCGCCAGTTGCCAAGATCGTGGTTTTTGACGACTTCCTTGTGTTTTTCGGTGCAAGGACATACTACCGCTTCATCGGCCTGACATCTTTCGTCTCCGATTCCGAAGGCGGAATACCTAAACAGGCAACGGTCTACAATTTCTCGCATCCCCTGGGGCTTTCCGAAACAATCTATAATTTTGTTGAAGAAAATGAGCAGTCCATTCCCGGTATAAAAACGGTCCAGGTTGATATGAGCCTGAAGAAAGCCAGGGAGCTGGGAACGTACGCTGTAATGATTCAAAACGACGGCGGAGTTGAAATTATCGTCGAACAGTAGTCAGCCGTTATTGTTCCTGCCGGCGCCGTGCAGGTTCCGGGAACATTTTTTTTATTTACATGCTTTTTTAGTCAGGCATGCAATCAAACCCGTCACGACATGAAGACGTTGCATCTTTTTGCATTATTGTTACACTTATGGATTCTTTGCACGAAATTTTATGAACAGGAATGAAAAAGAGGTGGATAATTTACCGTTCAATTTCTTTTTTCGATTTACTCAATTCGTAAATTGGATTGAATCAATGAAAATTCCGGACCTTGATAAAGCGGCGGCGCCTTTATAATGGTAAAAATAAAATCAGGAGGCATTTTCTGGTCTTCATTCCGGTAAATAGGGTGATGAGAGAATGTTTAAAAAGTTCAATGCAGTCGTGAAAGCATTGTCCGACTTTAGAGTATGAAAATTTATAAAACGTATGAAATCTTATAAAGATGTATGATAACAAGCAAGTAAAAATAAGCTTGAGTGAAATACGCATAAGAAAGTCAATATGAATTCAAAAAAAAACTTTTTTTTTTGAATTCATATTTTACGGAAATGTTTATTGACTTATCTTTTCCAGGGTGTATAATTTTGACATGTTTTTGACCTTCTATAAAATGACTGAAGGACGACAATACTATTATCACATACATGATAATCAGAAGCACCTGTTCGGTAAATTTTCCGTTACGATAGCCTGGGGAAATGTCGGTTCGAAAATGATTGAAAAATATTACGATTTTGACAGCCAGTTCGACCGGGATAAAAAAATAAAAGAACTTTTCAACAAGAGGATGAAAGAAGGATACCAGATCATCCATAAAATCCCCAGGGATTTTGATTTTAATTCATTTTTGGGTACTGAAAACGCCGTATAATATTTTATCACTTCCTCCGTATCCTTTATACCTGTCCTAGCAGTGCTTTTTTAAGGCCTGTATTGACGTCCCTTTGATAATATGTTATGAGTTCAAGATACAAATTTTACAAAAACCAATACCTGAGGAGGTATTATGGGGACTGTTGAAGATAAAATAAGGGCGCTAAGGAAAAAACAAATAAAAATTCAGAAAATGGGCGGAGATGCCGCCGTCGAAAAGCAGCACAAGCTTGAGAAACTTACTGCAAGAGAAAGAATTAGATTGTTTTTCGATAAAGGCACTTTCCGTGAAATAGATATGTTTGTAAAGCATCGAAGCACGGATTTCGGAATGGAAAGCAAGGATATCCCTTCCGATGGTATCATCACGGGGCACGGATATGTACGCGGACGACCGGTTTTCGCTTATTTCCAGGATTTTACGGCACGGGGAGGTTCCCTGGGCCAGATGCATGCGCAAAAAATATGTAAAATCATGGATTTAGCAATCAAGGCCGGCGTACCCGTCGTCGGTTTCAATGATTCGGGTGGAGCCAGAATCCAGGAAGGCATAGACGCCTTGTACGGGTATGGAAGTATTTTCTTCAGAAACTCCCGGGCATCCGGTGTTGTGCCCCAGATTTCAGCCATTATGGGACCCTGTGCCGGTGGTGCCGTCTATTCACCCGCCATGACGGACTGGGTATTTATGGTCAAGCGGACCAGTTACATGTATATCACCGGTCCTGCCGTCGTTGAGGCGGTTAATGGGGAGAAAACGACCCACGAGGAACTGGGTGGAGCCATGACGCACAATGTGAAAAGCGGATGCGCTCATTTTGCCTGCGAGAACGACGAGGATACCCTTGAACAGATAAAGACCCTTCTCGATTTTCTTCCGTCTAACAACCTGGAGGATCCTCCCCGCGTCACTCCCAGGGACGTTCCGAACAGGATCTGCCATAATCTGGACAGGATCATCCCCGACAGCAACAAGCAGGCCTATGATATGATGGATGTTATACGGGAGATTGTTGATGACGGTGAATTCTTCGAGCCGCATAAATATTATGCCACCAACATACTGGTGGGGTTTGCCCGTTTGAACGGCCGTCCCATAGGAATTATAGCAAACCAGCCTAAAAACCTGGCCGGTTGTCTCGATACAAACGCTTCGGACAAGGCCAGCCGTTTCATACGGTTCTGCGACAGCTTCAACATCCCGATGGTATCATTGGTCGATGTGCCCGGGTACCTGCCCGGCATTGACCAGGAATGGGGCGGGGTGATACGGCATGGTGCGAAGCTTCTGTGGAGTTATTCGGAGGCCACGGTTCCCAAGCTTACCGTCATTACCAGAAAATGCTACGGCGGCGCTTACATAGCCATGAGTTCAAGCCATTTGGGGGCTGATATGGTGTTTGCGTGGCCGACTGCGGAAATCGCGGTTATGGGTGCGCAGGGTGCCGTTGCCATCATCTATAAGAATGAAATTACAAGCGCGGAAAACAAGGCGGAGAAAAGGCAGCAGAAAATAGAGGAGTATGAGAACCTTCTTTACAATCCCTATATCGCCGCTTCCCGCGGATACATAGACGCTGTCATCAGGCCTTCTGAAACGCGGGCGCGGCTGATCGATGCCCTCGACATCATGTCCACGAAGAGTGAAAGCCTGCCGCCGAAGAAACATGGCAACATTCCCGTTTAGGAGGTATTATGGATCAGGACAAAATGGTAAAAGCCGCTATTTCGGGGGTCATGTATTATATTGCATCAAATGAAACCCGGCACAGGGTGGAACCTTCCGTCCAGGTGACCGTTCCTACTCCCTGGACGTTGAACGGCCGTCAGACTATGATTCAAATGAGAACTCTGGTTCAGCGCCGGGTATTAAAAAGATATTAATTTGCGGAGGAATTTAATGAAAGTGGATAATCATGGTAAAGTGGAATTCACAAAAATGGCATATGGAAGTAAAAGGCCCAGGGCCGACAACCCGGTAAAGATACAGGATTTAACGTTCCGGGACGGCCATCAATCGCTATTCGCGACGCGCGGCAGAACAGAGGATTTCGTGGAAGTAGCCGAGGCGATGGACAGGGTGGGATTCTATGCAATGGAAATATGGGGCGGCGCCACATTCGATTCGATGCACCGTTACTTGAATGAGGACCCGTGGGAGCGCCTGCGGAAGCTGAGAAAACATCTGAAAAACACCCGCCTGTCCATGTTGCTGCGCGGGCAGAACCTGGTGGGATACAGAAATTACGCCGATGATGTGGTGGAGGCATTCGTTGAACGTGCCTGCGTCAATGGGATAGACATTTTCAGGGTTTTCGACGCCCTCAATGATTTCAGAAATTTCGAGGTTTGCGTCAAGGTCATCAAGAAAATGAAGAAGCATTTCCAGGGGACCATTTGTTATTCGCTGACCGAACCGCGAATGGGCGGCGATGTCTATACCCTGGAATATTATATAGACAAAGCGAAGCAGCTGGAAAATCTGGGCGCCGACACCATTTGCATCAAGGATATGGCGGGACTCATTTCGCCGTATGATGCGTATAACCTGGTCAAGGCATTGAAACAGACGACCGCATTACCGATTCAACTTCATACACATTTCACCTCGGGTATGGGAGACCTGGCGCTTTTGAAGGCTGTTGAGGCGGGTGTTGATATTATCGATACCTGTATGTCGCCTTACGCGTATAGAACGAGTCATCCCGCGATCGAGCCCCTGGTGGTTTCCCTTTTGGGCACGAACCGTGATACGGGACTGGATGTGGAGGAACTGGGTGATATATCCGCCAAAATGGAGGAATCAATTCCCAAGTACACTCATTTTGGAAATACTACCAGGTATTCCGTGATTGACACGAATGTTCTCCTTCACCAAACACCCGGCGGTATGCTGTCAAACCTCGTCAACCAGCTCAGGCAAATGGAAGAACTCCACAGGCTTCCCGAGGTTTTCGAGGAATTACCCAGGGTCAGGAAAGACCTGGGACAGGTACCGCTTGTCACGCCGACCAGCCAGATTGTCGGCATACAGACGGTAAACAATGTCCTGTTTGATACGAAGAATGAAAAATATACAAAGATAACCCAGGAAGTCAAGGACCTGTGCTTCGGGTTGTACGGGACAACTCCCAAACCGATTAATCCGGATGTCCGCAAAAAGGCTCTCAAGGATTATCCCCGGGGTGAAAAGCCCATTACGGTACGTCCCGGTGAGGTGCTTGAGCCGGAATTGGAGAAGTCCAAAGAAGATATCAAAGACCTTGCCAAAGATATGGATGACCTTCTTATCTTTACCCTGTTCCCATTGACAGGCAGGAAATTCCTGAGCCGGAAGTACGGTCTGGAGCCGGTACCGGAAGAAATGAAACCCAAAACACTTGAAGACATTAAAATGGAAAACGAACTTATCCAAAAGGCGTTAAAGGGTGAGCTGATGGAAAAGCCAAGGAAGGAAGTACCCGCCAGACCGGATCACATGCGCGCATTTGACGTGTTTGTCGACGGGGAATACTTCAAGGTGGAAGTGCATGAACCGGACCATTTCGATACGATGATTGCACCCAGGGTAACGGTTAAGAAATCTGAACAGGTGCAGTCGGTTAAAAAGGAATCGCAGACAACGCAGGCCGAAAAAGTTGAAGAAACCAAAGCAGAAGTGAACGTTGGGGATGGAACGGCTGTGGTGGCGCCCATGCCCGGAATGGTTGTCAGTTATTCGAAGAATGTCGGAGATGCAGTCAAGGCCGGGGAGACAGTCGTAATCATCGAAGCAATGAAAATGAACAACAATATACATGCTCCCTGTGACGGTAAAATCACGCAAATAACCCATAATGAAGGCGACTCTGTACCGAAGGGTGAGATTCTCTGCGTGATTGGAAAATAAATTCAGAGAAACGTTTAAAAACTATAGAAATACCACTGTTTGCCTAATCCCGGGAAGCCGTATTCGGTCACCTTGGCTTCAAAGTCCTCCCAGTTGTCTCCGTAATGCGTGAGCACCGTCTTTTTTTTAATTTCCGCGGGGAGTGTTTTGAGTTCCTCCAGGGGTGAGTGGACACCTCCCGGAAAAAACTGGCAGTCATGGAATATTCCCTCTATATTAAAAGCCTTGTTTATTTCGACAATCATCTCCCTGTCAAACCTGGTATCGCTTGAAAAGAGTATCCTGTCGTCAATAATTATCCCGACACTGTAAAACGAATCGGCCCATCCCCTGGCGCTTTCCGGGATATGCATGGTCCGGAAAATTTTAATATTGAGCGAACCTGACCGGGCTTCCCACATGGGTCTGAAATATCCCGTTATTTTTTCAGGGCGAATGATTTCCCAGTAATCTTCGAATTCCAGGTAATGATTACCCTTGTGTTCATTAAAGGAGCACCCCCCCCTCAGTGAATGGTTCCATAGAATAGACTGGTATTCCTTTGAAATAATAATATTGGCCTTTTGTTTTTTTACATACCTGTTCATGAGCATGGCCTCTTCCAGGCCGCCTATATGGTCTGCATGTGAATGGGTTATGAAAAAATTCTTGATGTCCATTATTGAAATGCCCAGTTCAAAAAGGGCTTGAGGCATTTTACTCCCGCAGTCTATCAGGAGATGGTCTTCTCCTTTGATGACGAGTAAATTGGTCTGGAAATGACGCTTGGAAAAGGCGCTTCCGACCCCTATGAAAAAAAGTGACAGGCGCCCGTCGTTTTTGAGGGATATGGGTGTGTTTTCCAGTCGCTCAATTCTCATAATGAACCTTACTATGTCCTAAATAACTTTTAACCGATATTTAACGAATTTGCAACTATTTCTTTGTAAATCAGGTGCGGGTTTTTCCCTTCATGTTTTTGATCCTTTTCTCGACCTCCGAAAGCCTGGCTTTTAGTCCTTCAATCCGGCTTTCCAGGGCAAGCTTTTCCTTGACAAGTGACGATATGGGGTCTTGAGGCTCCTTCTCATTCTTTAATTCCATTTTAATCGTATCAGGACTTTTCCCGGCAAGAAACCGGTCCTGGATTTCAAGACGCCTGTCTTTATCCCTGATGTTGGCCACTGTTTTCATGTTTTCGTATCCGATTTCCGGATTAATATTGTATGTGAATGTCTTCATGATGGTCTGGGCACCGGAACGGGGAAAGTTAAGGACCCTGTCAAGGTAATCATAAAAACTGGCATTGTATTTATCGCAGAGGTTCTTTGCTTCAACCAGGAGTCTGCCGAATTCCTTCATGAGGGTGCCGTTTTTTGCCAGAAAATCGGTTCGGATTGTTCGCGTCAGTGCCTGGAATTCCTTGTTTACGATGAAAATGTTTGTATAGATTCCCTTTCCCTCCGCTTTATCCAGTAATGAATGGAATATACTCCAAAAAAGGGTTGTATGGCAGCGGTTGGATATGGGGACGGCGGATGTTGTGAATTGAACGTGATGGGCAAATTCATGAATGGCAGTGTACATGAGTTCGTTGTCATCCTTGAAATTTTTATTGTGAATGATTATTTCCCTGCTGTCCTGATGGTACAGCCCATCCACTTTTTTGCTGTTTTTACCCGAGAAAATAACCTTGAAGTCCGGAACATCCTTTTTCAGGGACAGCAGTCTGGTTTTTACCTGGTCCTGGTTCATATTTTTTTCCTGTTGAAGGCATGCTTATATTGCCCGATTTTTTTCAGATATTCAAGGGCGGAAGGGGATCCGTGAATATTTTAAATCGAATCTTGAAAAATTAAATTCAATGGCTGTATAATATGTATGTCAGGAGGAACGAATGATACCTCATTTGCATAAAAAACTCTATTTAAAGGCCATGGGTTCGGTTGAAGTGGGTTTGGACAATCCCGGCAACGTGTATCTTCTTTCAGAAAAGAACTATGTTCATTATTGCAATGATGATGATTTTGAATATTACGGCGGACAGGTGAAAAATTCCCCGTTCTGGATGAGGGCTCCCTGGGAAGGGGAATGGCATCTCGTCATTGATTCGGAAGGCGCGGGTGAGCCCGTCAATGTGGCGGTTCGCATCACGGACGGTCATGAATTATTTGACGAACCCGTGCGGAAAAAATCCAATCGCGATATGGAGGAAAACAAGAAAAAAGCTGCCGGCAAAAAAGAGCCGGAGGCAAAGAAAATCCCCCGTAAAAAACTTCTTAAAGAACTGCAGGAAAAGCTGGATAAAATTGATGAGGAGGGACTTTTGTTCCTTCTCAAGCAGGCACAGGTGCTTCTCCATAACCAGGAAGTGGACAAGATCAACCAGATGGCCGTTGAACAATCCGTTAAGTCCGAAAAATCGGCTAAAGGAAAGACTGTAAAAAGGAAGGCGGGTTCCGCTCCCCAAAACAGTCTTGTGGATGTCGAGGAACAGAACGGCGGCAAATCATACATCATCACGGTAAACGGCGCCAGGAAAATACTTTCCAGGCAGGAAATGCAGATAGTCCTGGCCATGTGCAGGGAAAGAATAAGTGAGAGGGAATTTTCCGACCGTTTCTACCGCTGGCTGAAGACAAGAAGAAACGATATCCTGTTTGACGGGCGGATAGGAAATCCTTCCAGCCCGCTTTTACTTCTCATGAGGAAAGTTTTAAAATCCAGGGTTAAAATGTAATAACGGAAACCCGATAGGCTTATTTCAAATTCAGGTTAAAAACACCGTCCCAGGAAACTTTCGGGGGATGCTTCAGGAAATCCCTGCATCTTTTTATATAGATTCCGGTGGGGTTGTCTCTCGGTATCCTGGTATAGACTTTCTTGAACAAATTCAGGGCGTTCCGCCATTCCTGTTTCTCGAATTCCCTCAATGCCCTGTGAAAGATTTCTATTCCCTCTTTCACGTATGGTTCCGTCGTGGATTTATCGTCTATGAGCTCGTATAACTGGAGTATTCGCTTGGAATTGTCCAGCCTGACTTTGTCGAGACGCCTGACCGAGAATTCGCGGCCGCCTTCGTTATACGTGTGTTCGGAGATGAGAATCCAGCTGCCGTATTGCCTGTTCAATTTTTTTAATTTCCGGGCAAGGTCCGATCCGAAACCGGCCAGCGTGTAATTCATCTTGAAATTGCTTCCAAAATTGCCCACGGCCATATCCGCCGTGTTTATGCCTATCCTGGTGAATAACGGGGCGGGGCTTAAATTCCGGTTTATAAAATGCTTGTTAAGTTTTTGTTCCATTTTTTTAATGAGGATGGCAGCCTGGCAGGCCCTGTAGGAATGATCCTCCAGATCATTGGGGGCGCCGAAAAAGCAGGCAATGGCATCCCGGTCGTACTGATCTATTGTGCCTTTCAGATTTAGAATGGTGCTGCTCAATTCGGAAAGGTATTGATTGAGAAGGGTTACCAGGTCCTTGGGGTCCAGTCTTTCCTGTATGTAACTGAACGCCTTGATTTCCGTGTACATGGCTGTTATGTATTTTTTATCACCTGAAAAACTGATTTTTTCACTGTTCCTTAACAACTCGTCCATCACCTCCTCGGACACGTAGCTGTCAAAGGATTTTCTGAGGATTGTTTTTTCCCTCGATTTTTTTTGCAGCTTGTAAATGATGATGAATGCCAGGCTTAACAGGTGGGCGGCTATGGTATTGGCCAGGCCAAAATAGATGCCGGTGGCAATAAAAAAGCTTAATCCCCCGGCAATGACAATACATAAAAAAAAGAGGCCGATAAAAAAAGACGGGAGGGGGTTGAGGACCCGTGTCATCAATGCCATCGAAAGTATTATGATAAGGGAGGCAATGGCGGCAAACCACCAGGGGCAGTCGTCTAAAAATTCCTCTGAAAGGATTGTGTTCACACCCGCCGCGCTTACCTGTGTCCCCGTATATTGATTGTCGGTATTCAAAGGCTTGTCGGGGCCGATGAAGCATAGGGAACCGGATGCCATCTCCTCCAAAGAGGAATGGGTCTGTGCCCATTTTTGATATAATTCTCCTTCGGTCTTGAATAATTCCTGGACCGTGGTTTTAAAGGTGGCAGGCGTTTCATTGGCCGGCAGGATGCTCCTTGAATTGTCAAGAATTATTTTCTGTGCGTCTCCCTTTAAAAACCGGTCCATGGATTGAAAAAAGAGTGTTCTTTTACCCTTGTACACGGCAAAGGAGGACTGCCGGCTGCTGTCCAGTAAATCTTCATGCAAACGTTCAATTTCAGCATAAAGGGATAACAGGGTTCGGCTTTCCGGATATAAAAAAGAGAAATTGAATTTCTCCATGATCTGTAGATTATGAACCAGGTTGCTTTCCAGGCTTTTTAATTCAATAAAATCATAAAAAGATCTGTGCCTGAAGCGTTCCCCGATATTTTCAGGCGGCCAGTTGATAAGAAAAGAGCCGTTCTCTGTTAGCGGGATAAGGAGATCCTTGGGTTTTTTACCAGGAAGCACGGCATTTCTAAGAACAATGGCCTGTGGCAAAACCATGACTTCGGGATTTTCCAATATATCAAGTGCCAGGGCAAACGCGATATGAGGAACGGCCGTATCCTTGTATTTGCCGATCAGGTCAATTTCATGATAATTCACCGTGTTGCCACCTGTCAAAAATCCGCTTTTTTTGATTTTAGGGAGGAACAGCTCTGTCGGGAATTTTAAACCGATTAATGCGCGGCTTAATTTTTCTTTTGCATCGATTTGCAGACCCGTTTTACCCAGGAATTCCTGTTTGGCTTTCACGCTGATCACGGCATCCTCTTGGGGGAGCGGACTGAGCGGGACGTAGCATTGATCGAAAAGATGAATGGCTTCGGACAGGATATCGTCATTGTTATTTGCGAGGTCTTTCAATTTAAGGTTATTTATGTTCCTGTAAACTAAAGGCAGGTATCTATCCTTCAGGTAGGCCATTTGTTCGTTGATTTTAGTCCTGACAGATATGTAATCCTTGAAAAAAATATCAGGAATGTTCTGTTCTATTATTTCTGTTTTTAAGTCGAGACGCCCGGGTTCCGAGAGGTCGAGGTCCAGCATTACGTATTGGGCATCCCATTCCTTCAGCATCAGAAGGGCATCGGCAAAAACACTGCGGTTCAAAGGCCGGGAGCCTGCCTTCTGCCTGGTATTTTCATCGATATCAAAAATTAGGATGGAATTTTCCTCGGAAACGGCGGGTTTGATAAGGCTGAATGCATTGAAGATCATGTTGTCCGGGAATTTGGTCAGGTCAAAGAGGGAAAGGAGCGCCAGAATCCCGCATATCAATACCGGTACGAACAGGAGTATCAGGTTTTTTTTCCCGGGCATAGAGGCTCCTCTTTTTATTATCCATTTTCATTATCGGGTACGTGTATCTATAATTTTAGCAAGTTACAGATAGCGGAGAAGAAAACTTGAATATTGGGGCTGCAGGATGCTTAAAATATCCACTCAGGGTCGGCCATTTCTACGTATATGCGCTCAAGGGGTTTCCCAATTGTAACAATATTAATACCTTCAAGATCGTTTTTGTTGAATGTGGTTTTTTTACCCCATTCAGATTGTTTTATTTCTTCGAATAGAATTGTTACTTCAACCCATTGGGGTTGAGTTTTTATGATTTTTTTGAACCAGCTATAATCCTTTACCGTTGTCGGAGTTAGGAATTCGATCCTGTAGTCCTTACCGTCCCCGCGTATGCGGAATTTTATTCCTTTGGCTTTGGAACGCCCGGTTTTACTTTTATCGTCCCATTTAATACCAGCGATAAGAAAGGCATGAGGGCATTTTGATGTGACGATTCCCCGCATGCCTATAGTATCCTCCCAATATTGCCTGGTATATTTGGAGTCACCCGGGCAGTTCTCGTCGGAACCAAAAAATCGTGTGAATGTAATTATTCCGGGATTCGGTTTTTTATTTACCTCATTTTTACCAATGGCTTTAATATCGAACACTTCAATATGGACCGGCAGCGTTGGCTGGTACATGGTTGCGATATCAATACCGGATATTGCGTTCCTGTCGAATTTCACCCTTTTACCCCATACGGGCTGGTGTATTTCATCAAAGGGAATCTGAATCACGGTTTCTTTTAAAGGTGCATAGAATTTTTTATAGTAAAATGCGTAATCCATTATATCGGAAGTTTTTATTTTTATAAAATAATAACTGTTATCCCCCGTAATCCGGAATTGAATTCCTTCCGCTTTTTTACACTTATTACGGCTCTCTTCGGAGAAGTCTATCCCTCCCCCTATAAATGCGAATTCATATTTATCCCCAAGCTGGCCTTCCACGACCATGCGGTCGTTCAGGTACTGCCCTTTGGTAATTTTTGAATTCCCTTTATCCCCCGAATCATCGAAAAAATATCCGTTTCCGGTCAGCTTTGTACCGGTTACTTTTTCCTCCTGCGGCTTGATTTTCAGCTCAAGCAGGGCACCGATGCCGTCTTCGGTCAGCTGTTCAACGTTTTTAAAGTTATCCGTGTTTTTAATGGAGGTGTTCCTGATTTTTGCCGTCTCCGTTTCCACCACCCGCATGGCAAGGTAAAATATGTCGTCTTCCTCTGTGAGGGAGGAGATAAGTATGTATTTGGCTCCCGCTATCTTGCCGAGTTGAGACGCTGTTTCTTCGTCAGCTATCAATGAATTGGACAGCTCCATTTCCTCCAGGGCCTTATCGAGCATGGTTCGCTCCACGATGGTAAACTCGCCGGACTTGTTGATCTTGTCCATTATGTAATTGTAAATTATTTCGGTTTTTGTTTTTTTAACTCCCTTGCCAAAGGTGTCGACTATGGCCAGAGTCGGGTTTTCCTCTGAAAACAGTGAAAAGGTAAAAAAAATAAAAAAAATGATTACACCTTTTGTAAGGGTTCGCATGACAGCCTCCTTCTTGATTTGGAATTATCGCATCGATTATAAATTATATAAAAAACTTGGAAAGAATTCAAATTGGGAAAGAGGTAAATTGTGATGACTGACAGGTATTATATTCCGTAATGTCCGGATTATGAATTTACTTCATGACCCATTCAAAATCGGTCATCTCGATATAGACATGATCATGGGGCTGTCCAATAGTGATAACCGTTATTCCTGACAGGTCGCTTAAATCCCATTTCGCTTTTCCCCCCCATTCGTTTTGTGTCAATTCCGAATAGAGAATCGTCACTTCGGTCCAGTAAGGTGTTGCTGTTATTACCTTTTTATACCATCCATTGTCTTTTATGACATTGGGTGTGGAGAATTCAACCCGGTAGTCCTTGCCGTCTCCCCGAACGCGAAATTTAACGCCTTTTGTTTTGGGAATAATTTTTTTTCCTTTTTCGGTAAGATTCAAAATAACGGCAAGGAAGCCGTACGGGCATTTCTTGGTTACCACCCCCTCGAATCCCACCACGTCAACCCAGTATTTTCTTGTATATTGGGAATCACCAGGGCAATCCTGGTCGGAATAGAAATACTTGTCGTGCTCGATCGGATAGGATTCTTTTTTTACGATTTGGCTGTTCATTGTGAGAACTTCAGGATTGATTAATTCTATGTGTGTGGGGAGAGTAGTCTGGTTGAGTGTCAGAATTTCAATCCCGAAAATATTTTTCTGGTTGAATTGCGCTTTTTTACCCCATCCGCCCTGGTATAGTTGGTCGAAGGTAACCTGCACGACCGTCTCTTTTGAGGGAGCGAAAAATTTTGCGTAATAGAAATCAAAATCGGTAATATCATTTGTTTTAATTTTAATAATGTAATAATTGTCGTCACCTTTTGTAGTGAATTGTATACCCAGCGCTGTCCGGGCTTTTTTTATACTGTCCTCGGATAAATCAAGGCCCATGCCGATATAGCCGTATTCGTATTTTCTGGTTACCCGGCCTTCCAGGATCAGGTGGTTATTTAAGTACATGCCCCGCGTTATCTTTGAATCGCCCTTATTCCCCAGGTCGTCGAAAAAATACGCATCACCTGTCAACAGGTCACTGTTGGAGGCCTTGTCCGCCATTGGCGCGGTGCTTACTTCAAGCAGGTCCTTGATGCTGTCTCCGGTCAATTGTTCCACCTTCTTGAAACTGTCCGCGTTTTTTATGGAAGTATTCCTTATTTTAGCCGTTTCCGTGGCCACGACCCGCATGGCCAGGTAATACACGTCCTCTTCTTTTGTGAGTGACGAAATCAGTATGTACTGGGCCCCGGCTATTTTACCCAGACGGGACGCCGTTTCTTCATCCGCTATGACCGAATGGGAGAGTTCCAACTCTTCCAGGGCTTTCTCCAGCATGGCCCTCTCAACAATGGAAAATTGTCCGGACTTGTTGATTTTATCGATTATATAGTTATAAACAATCTCTGTTTGTGTTTTTTTCACGCCCTTGCCGTAAACATCAAGAATGGCCAATGATGGTTTTTCTTCGGCCAGCAGGCAAATATTTACCAGTAATAGAGTAAAAATAACGGCACCCTTAATAAGAATTCGCATGATTTTTTCTCCTTATCAAAGTTATTATAGGCTGGAGGTGATTTAAAATCAATAAACACTGCTGCGAACCTTTCTAGTTTTAAAAAGAAGCAAGTGATAGTAAATAATTCCATGAAATTTATACCCGGTTTTTAATGGAGTCTTAGTAATCTGTGAGAAATAGAAATCTCCGTAACACTATTAATTTTTATAAAATATAAATTTATATTTATAATTTATAAAATTATATTGACTATTTATTAAATTATCCTTA
>JAFGKU010000151.1 GCA_016928415.1 Spirochaetales bacterium | reverse complement strand
TTGAGAAAATAAAAAAACTGAGGGGATTAATTAGAATTGCAACTTTAGATGAAGCAATAATTGATTATGCAATTCGTATTCCGCATAAGGATTTTGAAGATAGTATACAGTATTATTGTGCTTTGAGGAATAAAATTCATTTCTTAATAACAAGAAATATAACTGACTATCCAAAAGCTGAATTGAACATTGTAAATCCTAAAGAATATTTAAAGATATCTAAACGTTAGTATAATACTTATCTTCTTTTGTGTCTTAATTTCTGGGCTCATTATACACAGCCATTCTCGGGGTGAGGGGGACATCGTTTTTTGCTAAGGTAGATTTGGACTCCACTTATGCCTGTATATGCAACGGGCGGATTTCTGCAAAATGTCGACGCGAAGATAGAGTATAAAATAAATTGGGATAAAATTGAGTAAGGAACGCTCTATTCAACTTTACTCATGCTGTTGTATTTTTCAACTTTAACAAAACAGATTTTACGCGATCCACAGCCGGGGCATCTCCAGTTTGTGGGAAGATTTTCGAAAATTTCGGCGGCATTGTCTTTTCCGCCATTTTTGGGATAATAAACGTAATCACATATGGAACATCTGTAAGTTGTCATTTTCAAATATCTCTTTTAACATCTTTTAAAAAGATGTTTCACAAGTCTCCTCCAAAAGGATCTTGACTTTATTATAGTTAAAAATCCTTTTCCCGTCAGTTGCCAAAATCCTTTTAACATTAACAGTTTTCCTAAAAATAATTAATGGTCGGCCAGGCTTTTCAAAGTGGTCAATAAAGTGTCAAGATTGTACGGTTTATTGAAAACGGCGTCGGCGTGTTCAAGCAACTGCATTTTGTGCGAGTTTTGCGGCGTATCGATTTCGGAAATCTCCCCGCGTAACGGCATTCCGGTCAAAACGATTATCCTGATTTTTTTTCCAGTATCTTTAAGCCAGCCAAGTATATCGAAGCCGTTTAATCCTGGGATTTTTATATCCAATATGAGATAATCATAGGTGTTCCTGATTAATTCCTTTTGTCCCGTCAAGCCGCTTTGAACATGGGAGACATCATATCCTTCATCCTCAAAGGATTCCTTAAGCACTTCACATAAATCGAGGTCATCATCAATGATCAGTATCCTGTTTTTCAAATTTCAATTCTCCAAAGGCAAAGAAATGTGAACCGTAGTTCCCTTTCCCTTTTCACTTTCGATTGTTATTCCGCCCTTGTGAAGATTTACCAGTTCCTTGCAGATTGTAAGGCCCAATCCCGTACCTTTTGATTTACTTGTAAAAAAGGGTTCAAATATTTTTTTCAAATCGGCTTCGTTTATCCCCAGTCCGTTATCCTGAATTTCGAGATTTATCAGGGATGTTTCCTTCGAACCATTGATGTTTACCGTTCCCGTATCGTCGGTAAATGCCTGGTAGGCGTTGTTCAGGATGTTGGTGATAACTTCCCGCATTTGGAAGGGATCAATTTTCAGGGTGGTGTTTTTGAATACGGAATAATTCTTGTTTATCTTCACTTTTGAATTGAGGTGTTGCTTTATGGTATCGTCTATGCATTCGTCGAGAAAATTGTAAAGGTGTATTTTTTTTAATTCGGGCTGTTTTAACCGCGCGTAGTTTAAAAGATTGTTGATTATTTTTTCGCTTTCACTTATTTTCCGCTCAATCCGCCGCATGTTCTGCATTAATTTTTCATCCTTGTGCTTCCGCATAACATTGTACACCGTCCCAAGGATTACCCCGAGAGGGCTGCGGAGTTCATGGGCAACCGTGGAAGCGAGGGCGCCGATGTCGGAGAGACGTTTTGCCTCGGCCAGCTCGAACTCCGCTTTTTTTCTTAATGTGACATCAAATAAAATGAGGATCAGGCCGGTGACCTTGCCGGTTTCGTCCTTGATAGGGTTCAGGCTCCAGTCCCAGTAACTGGTTCCCCGTTCCGGTTTGTCCAGATAGGTAAACGGTTTGGCATAGGCGACATGGGACTCACCCGTTTCCACCACTTTTCTGAATATCACCTCATTTTCTTCATGGGGATACAAATCGAAGTGATTCTTACCAATAAAGTAATCTTCCGCCTGGCCGTCAGCCAATGCATACGCCCTGTTTACCCTGATAAATTCAAAATCCGTGTTTAAAACGGCTATGAGAAAATGCGTATTTTCAAAAAGTTTTTCAATGATAGCGGCCTGCTGTTTGAGTTGGGATTTTTTATCCTTCAATTCATAGTTTATCTTGACCACCTTGTCGATCAGGTCTATCTTGTCGCTGTTAAGAATTTTTTCCCTTTCCTTGCTGTCCGTAATATCGTGGAGAACCTTCAGTTTTGAAAGACTCCCGTCGGGATTGTGAATGGGGGTGTCGACCAGGTCATATGTTCTTCCACTCCCGGGATCCTGCCATTCGGATTTTATCGTTTTGCCCTCAAAAACTTCGGGTTTTCTGCACCACGGGCATTCAGTGTTTCTGTTGTGGATGTACTCAAAGCATTTTCGGTCCCCGGGATCTCCCAAACTGGTCTTGATGGCCGGATTGGCATATTCAATTTCATGGTCCTTGTTGCAGATGAACACACCATCCTGGAATGAATCCAGAATATTGAGAAATCGTTTCCGTTCGTTCTCGTACATTGATTCATTCTTTTTCTGGTGTGTGATGTCATGCCAGACAAACAATGCCCCTATAACCGAACCGCCAATCCTTACGGGGGACGCCGAACAGCTGCTGACTTTTTCTTCACCATCCGCCGTTCTAAAAGGATAATTGAATTTTTCAATCACCTCTCCCCTTAAAGCACGGTTTGATATCAAATCTCCGGATTCCTTTAGGTCCGTGTTTTTCCTGTGTAATGCCAGTTTTTCCGTAATTTCAAGATTGGTTAACCCCCCGGGATTGAAACCCAGAGCGGTTACAGCGGCATCATTGACCTTGATGGCAATGCCGTTCATATCGTAGATAATAGCCGGTTCCGTCATGGCATTAAGGACGGCATCAAATTCTTGCATGCTCTGTAAATTCCTGACATCCATATTGCTCATATTTGTTTTCCCCGGGCCCTGTATTCAGAGGGAGTGCATTTCTGAATTTTTTTGAAAATTCTCATAAAAGACTCTACGTTTTGATACCCTATTTTGTAAGCAATCTCATTGACATTCATATCGGAATTGTCCAGAAGCTGTTTTGCTTTTTCCATTCGCAGCTGTAATTTGTACCCGTTAAATCCGATTCCCACCGTCTCCTTGAAAATTTTAGAAATATATTTCGGACTCAGACATACAACTTCGGAAGCATCTTTCAGGCTTATCTCTTTTTGATAATTCTTATTAATGAAATATTTCAGTTTTTCAATGATCCCCCCTACCATGTCATTCTTTTTCGACAGAAGCCTCCATATGGTATTCAGTGCATTCTCCGGTTTGACGGGTTTTTCCAGGTAATCATCCGCATGCCCCCGAAGGGATTCCAAAACGGTCTCCTGTTTACTGTAGCCGGTGAGCATAACGATAAAGATATCCGGTTTCAATTTCTTGATCTCTTTTAACACTTCCGTTCCCTGCAGCCCGGGCATTTTAATGTCGAGGATAATCAGATCTATTATATTGGGTTCTTTTATTTTCCGGATGGCTTCTTCACCGTTCGCCGCTTCCACGATTTCGTACTCTGCTTCAAGCAGTTCCCTGAATGTTGTTCGAAAGTCCTTATCGTCATCCACGATCATGATTTTATACGGCATTGGGGAAATTTTACTAATAATCATGTAAATGTACAATAAAAAAGAAGAAAAATGGTAATAAAAAAAGGATTCAGGCAAACACGATAAACAATCATGGAGAAGGATGCCTGCCGCGGATAAAGGATTTATAGATAAGAGAACCGGATTATTTGCAGGTTGTGAATACATTAATAATTTATTATAAAGTAAATAAACCTGAATGGTTCTGTAATTATGAAAAGCGGTGACGGTGAATAAAAATAATTACGATTGCATAATAATAGGTGCCGGGTTTACCGGCCTTTCGGCCGCCTATGAATTGCTTAAAAGAGGCAGGAAAATTGCCTTGGTGGAAAAGGAAAAAGTCCATTTCAATCTGTAACTTCCGCGTTTAAAATTCATTTTAGTTAAGGAGGGAGTTATATTATGGATAAAAAGATACCCCGGATATTGAATTGTGAGGCGGTAAATTGTGCGTATAATTCCCAAAATATGTGCCGCGCTCTTGCCGTCTCAATTACGGATTTTGGGTGTCCCGTCTGTGATACGAACAGGCGCTCCACAACCAAGGGGAGGATGGCTGCCATTCTCGCCAAGGTCGGTATCTGCAATTCCATTGATTGCCGGTATAACAATCTCCTTCAGTGCACGGCCTCCGGAATAAAGGTGGGAGTCCATTTGAATCATGCCGATTGCCTGACATTTACACACGCAGGATAATTATACCGCACATTTCCTTATTTTCCTTGCCGTATTCCCTCTCCCTCTTGACAATTAATAAAATCAAAAACAGTTTACGATAAAGTGGTGAAAAGTATTTTATTTGCCTAAGGAGGTTCTGAATGAAAAAAGTTTTATTGATTGCTTCCATTGTAATAATTGCAGGTATATCGTGTGTTACTACAAACGGGGATCCGGCCGATCCCGGTGAAACAAATGTTACTTATAAGGCCGAGGATGGAACGGATTTGAAGGCATACCTGGTAAAACCGTCCGGGGAGGGGCCGTTTCCCGCCGTGATCATGATTCATGAGTGGTGGGGATTAACCAGGAACATTACCCGGATGGCCGATGTCCTTTCAAGGGAAGGGTATGCCGTGCTTGCTGTGGATGCTTTCCGCGGCAAGGCGGTGGCCAAAACTCCTGATGAAGCGATGAAACTCGTTCAGGGGACACCCATGGACCAGATTCAAGGCGATCTTCTGGCGGCTGTTTCGTATTTAGGGAAGGATAAGGACATAGACGCAAAAAGAATCGCATCGCTAGGTTTCTGTTTCGGCGGCACCCAGTCAATGTATCTGGGAACAAAGGGGCTCAATCTTGCGGCGGTTGTCATTTTCTACGGGTCCGGGCCGATAACCGATCCGGCAAAACTGGGAAACATGGCCAATAACGGCGGGATTCTTGGAATTTACGGGGAAGAGGATACCAATATTCCCGTCAAGGCAGTTAATGACTTTAAAAAGGCCCTGGCCGAAAAGAAAATCCCCGCGACAATCACTTTATATCCCGGTGTGGGCCACGCGTTTGTGAACACCGGGACATACCAGTCGGGAACGGCCGCAGAGGCATGGGGTCAGGCCGTGGCCTTCCTTGACGAAAAGTTGAAACAACCGGCTATGTAAAGGTTAACCGCTTTGCGGATTTATTGGGGGAAAGTGTAATCATAGTGAGTGCTCTTATCCCCCATTTTTATTTATATCATTTCATGATGCGTAATTATCCGCAGGTTCGGGTCAAGGGGCAGCGTGCGGATTTGCTCAATAAGTACATGAAGAAGAAGAGAAGTTGAATTAAAAGCTTATCAAAATAAAATGCTGAGAACTATTTTCCTGTCCTTCTCCGTTCTAGCGTCGGTGATAAATGTGATTGCCGCAGGCCTGGTCGAGGGTTTTTCAGAATCCGGTTTCAGGCTTACTTCTATCCTGTAATCGGAAGCAGCCAGGGCGGGAAACCACTTTACGTTCAACTGGGGAAAAGGATTCTCGCATCTGAGGATTTTAAACGGCCGGCCCGAATTGCTTTTGAGGTTTAGCCGTTTGGCAACCGTCGGGTCCTCAACATTGACGAAACTGAGGTACAACGGGTCCATATAGATGTCTCCCGCCTGGACGGTGCCGTGCGGGTAGAGCTCAAATTGATCACCGTTGTCAAAGCGGAGAGTCACCTTGCCGTTAAAGCTGGGAGTCGTGAGACCGGGCCTGATCCGGACCGTCACTGAAACGGTCGCGTCATCAAGCGACTTCCAGGATACATCCATCGTTTTTTGGTCGTAGTCCGCACCGGTTACCTTGAATTTTTTCCCATTAATTTGCTTTATTTTTATATCCTTCTGGTTTCCGGTCTGCTCGAAGATTAAACCGAAATTAAAATTTTCAGGATCGGATTTGTAAAGCTTGAATACATCGGCCTTGAAAAGGACCTTTAATTCAGGATTTACGGGATCGTCCGAAACCAGGGTTACGCTTCTCTCCATGAGCCCGACCGTACCCCCCGTGTTCAGACCAAGTACGATTGTAGCTTCCGAGTAAGGCTTTAACATATCGGGCATTGACTTTTTTTTGGTACAGCTGCAGGGAATCTTCATCTCGTTCAGGTGGAGAACCTTGCTTCCCGTGTTCTTTATTTTAATGGTTACGGGAACTTCGGTAAACTGGGGCTGCTTCCCCAGGTCAATGTCAGCGTCTCCAACCTCGAGCCTTGGACCGGGATACTTGAAAAGCTCCGTTACTACAAGAACGGCTAAAACCGCCAGGAGAGCGAGAAGTATCCCCTGAACAATCCTAGTGGGGTTAATTCCCTGATTTTTTGTTTTTAGAACGGGACTTTTTTTTGTATTTTCCATACTCAAATTTCCTCCGGTTTTAAAAAGTGAAGCAAATTACCATTATTTTTCTCCGGTATTGACCGGGCTGATGGAATAGTCAACTTCCGGGAATCAATTTTATTCTATAATACGTTAATGTACAAGTTGGTATTTCAAGTCTCGAAAAAAAAGATGTCCCCTAATGTACCGTCTTCGTATGCCGAACCGGGATAGGATTTAATGAGTTTATATTTTCCCTGTGTATATTCGTTGATAACATTGTCCCAGAAAAATACGGAAGAAATATTTTTCGGATGTCTTTTTAACTGCCATTTTCCCTTGAACATCCCGAATATTTTTTTGACGGCAAACCTGCCGACGCCCAAACGTCTGTACTTGTATAGAATAAAAAATTCCGATAACGAATAATCCGTTTTTTCCTCTGCTTCCGGATAGTCATTGACCATTATAAAACCGGCCAGTTTCCCGTCCACATTTATGAAATAAGCCCACCGGCTGTTCTCTGTCCAGTAGCAGTCAAGATAGTCGTATCCGTATAACCCCAATTTGTTCACATCCCTGTTGTCGTACTGGGAAAATTCAAAGTTGTATTTTTCCAGCAGATTGGCGAGTATTTCTTTTTCATCCCTGGTAACAGGGACTAATTCGATTTGCATAAAAACACCTGCTTTGAAATGTGCTGGAACATATATTAGCATGTAATGAGGGATTAAACAAGGACATAAAAAAACCGGCTGAGGCTTTCGTTTTAAGCCCCGGCCGGTTAATCCAAAAAAGGTTATTCTTTCAAGAAAACAACCTCCCAGCTATCCTTACTCGCTATACCATCTGACATAGTCGATCTGGAAATATGCCGGGAATACCGTTGAACCGTCGGGAGAACCGGGCCATTGTCCGCCGATGGCGAGGTTCAGTAAAATGAACATCGGCCTGTGGAATTCTTCTGTGGAATTGATGCTGTTCAGGATGTTCGCTTCGAGGAACTGGCCCCCGTTGACAAACCATTTGATTGCGGATGAATTCCATTCAATTTTATAGACGTTCCAGTTTCCTGGTGCGCCGCCTACGGAAGTACCGTAATCCGCCTGGCCGTTGCAATCCCAGTGGATGTAACCGTGGGTTACACCGTCGCTGTTGACATGTTCCATGATGTCAATTTCACCGCATGCCGGCCAGCTTACCTGGTTGATGTTATTACCCAGCATCCAGAATGCAGGCCATAAGCCCTGTCCCATCGGGCATTTGATCCGGGCTTCAATTTTACCGTATGTCCTCGAGTACGGGCTTTTAATCCTCGCCGAAGTATATCCGCCGCTATTGAGGCCGACTATGTTGAGAATGCCTCCTGACTTGTAAATATTGGCTGTACTGTTGGTGTATGTCTGGAGTTCACTGTTACCCCAGCCGCCTCCGCCCAAGTCAAAATTCCAGGCAGGGAGACCGGAACCGTCGAATTCGTCAGCCCATAACAGGCCACCACCACTAACTGGTGTTGGAGCGGGAGCTGTTGTTGGAGCAGGTGCAGCGGGTGTTGGTGTTGACGTGTAATAAGTTCTTCTTGCTGCAGCGGAAAAAGTCACAAGTAAAACCAAGCATAGACAAAAAATAACCTTTTTCCAATTTTTTCTAATGCTCATTATATCCTCCTCATAAAGCTTTAGGTTGGAGACAAAAATAACTTAACGTTTTTTATTGAAATCCTGATGAATGAAAAGTCATTGCATCCCCCATCAACGTATAAATTTATACACTTTTTACATTCATCACTTATAATATATAACAATATTGTCACAAAGGGTACAAATTTCTGTAGAAATTTTAAAAGTTTTTTAGGTATTTAGTTGATTGGATAAATTAGAGATAGTATATTATAAGATAATTTTCATGTGAAAATAGAGTTACTTGACTTTGAATCTTGACTGATCGATAATTTTCCCCATGAGTACATTTTCTAACAAGTCATTGATTTTTTTCCTGGGCCTTTTAGCTCTTCTGCTGATTTCCTGCAGAACTGTCAGCTCCAATCCATCCCTGCCCCTACCTCCTTTGGATCCCGGACCGGACGCGGTTGTCCCTGCTACTGAAACCACTGCGGCCGAAATGGTCCGTCATTTTCGCGTGGGGTGGAACCTGGGCAACACATTTGATTCCTATTCAGGGAACAGCTATACCGACGGGTGGATCGAACAATACACTGACCGCAGCCCGGAAGCCTATGAGACGGCCTGGGGTAACCCGGTAACCACCAGGGCCGTATTTGAAAAGGTGCGGGCCGCGGGTTTCGGAGCCGTACGTATTCCGGTAACCTGGGGGCCCCATTTTAATCCGGACGACAGTATTAATACAGACTGGATGAACCGGGTAGAAGCTGTGGTTAAAATGGCCCTGGATTCGGGTCTTTACTGCATAATCAATGTGCACCATGACACCGGAGCCGATAAATCAACCTGGCTGAAAGCGAGCACCGCCGGCCAGGCGGGGAGGGAAGCCCGATTTACCAGGTTGTGGCAGGCCATCGCGTACCGTTTTGCCTCCTTCGACGGCCGCCTTCTTTTTGAGGGATTCAATGAAATACTGGATGATAAGAGCCGGTGGGATAAAGCCGATGATGAATCCTTGGATGCGGTGAACCGGTTGAACCAGTTGTTCGTGGATACGGTTCGCGCGGGAGGCGGCATGAATTCCCGTCGTTTCCTCGTTGTAAACACCTACGCGGCATCCACTGTCCAGAATTTGATTGACGCCTTTGTATTGCCTTCGGACACGGCCATTGACAGGCTGATAGTGGAAGTTCATGACTACAGCCCGTTGAGTTTTACCTGGCAGCAGGAACAAATCCCCTGGACAATTTCCCGGTGGACGTGGGGCTCGGCAACCGATTACTATGATCTTGAAAACCGGTTTAACCGGTTAAAACATCGTTTCGTGGATAAGGGAATACCCGTAATTCTAGGTGAATTTTGCGCCGATAATAAACGGAATACCGGTGAACGGGTCAAATTTGCCCGGGCCACTATTCAAATGGCCAGGGATCGGGGTATAGGCTGTTTCTGGTGGGATGCCGGTGGGGATTTCAAGCCGGATACCAAACACGGCAGGAATTATTACAGTGGGGGCGGCCTGTTTAACCGGAGAAAGCTGGAATGGCTTTTCCCTGAATTGAATGATGCTTTGGTCCGTGCCTTTGGTTCTTAATACAGAAGCTAAGGCTATTGAAATGAAAAAATAAATAACAATACTTTAATTATCAGACTAAAGGAGAGTTTTTATGGCCAGGAAAATTTTAATACTTTTATTCCTTTTAATTTCATTGGCAGGGACTTTATATTCTGCCGAAAAAATTCGCGTTGCCTGTATTTTCCTGCCTCACCAGGAACGGTACGAGGCCATTGCCGGCGAGATGGAGAACGCGGCAAAAGAATACATTTCCGGCATTGAGGAATTTGAACTGGTTGATGATGAAATTGTCAGCAGGAAATTCGGTGAATTCGATATAGATTCCAAAAGCGATGATCGGCTGAAAGAAATCGGCTTGATGAATTGCATAGACAGGATCTATCGATTTGATATTGATGAAAAAGATGGAAAAATAAACATCAAGGTAATGAATATTGTACCATTGTTAAATAAAACCACGGGCACTTCTTACAATATGAAGGATGAGGATGATGTGTGGAAAAACAGTAAATTCATCCTCAGTTTTATTTCGCCGAAAAGGATGAGGTACGTAGTTGACCTTGCGGATGTAACGGTTAAGGATTTAAAAACAAACAAGGATGTTGAAATAAGGGGATACCTGGACAAGTTTATGGTCATCGGCATTTACGATGCCTGCCTTGACAGCCTGTATAAAACAAGGTCCCATTTATTGTTAAGTAAAATTCAAAAGACTTTTCCGGATAATTTGACGGTGATATACGGCATTTTAAAGGAAGGTTTTTTTTATGGCTTATATGAAGGCGATGAACCTGCTAAAAATATTTCAGACTTCCTTGCGAATAATAAACTTGATATACCCGTTCTGGAAATAGACAATCTATACAAAGCTAAATATGGAAATTATTCCGATAAAGGCAACTATGTGATAAATACATACGGCAATATTGTAGATGTATTTTATGATTTTGAAGATTTGGATACGATAGTGAATCTTTTGAAGAAGGATCTTCCGAAAAACGCGGAAGAGGCTAAAATTCCTGATTCAGCCATAGACGCCACAAGGCGGAACGATACAGAGAGCCTGGTGGCTGCCGTCAAGAAGGGCGGTGCCAGCGAAAATAACGGATATTTTTCGGCCCTGCATTATGCGGTAATGAACGGTAACCTGGAAATTGTTAAAATATTAATGCAGAATGGCGCGAATCCCAATGAAAAGGATTTTAAAAAAAACACGCCTCTTCACTATGCATTCAGAGACGATAGGCTGGCCATAACAAAGTACCTTGTGGACAATGGCGCCGATATTCTCCTTCGCAACGAGTATAAAAGGACTCCCTACGGATTGGCCCTGTTTTTCGGGCAGGAAAAAACAACGGATTTTTTAAAGCAGAAATTGGGTAAAAATATTCTGTTGGCGTCCGGGGAGGCATCTTACAAGGAAATTCTGGATGCCGGTATTAAACCGGGAATCGGCCCGGAATATAAATTTCCGCTAAGCAAGCAGCATTCCAATGCCTGTTTCGGGTTCGCGCTCAAACATATTTTAAAATATAAATACAATCAGGACATGGACGTATCGTCCGTTGAAAAGAAAATAAAGAAATCCACCAAAAAATTATGGTCGGCGAAAAACATAAATGACTGTACAAACCTGTTGAAAGTCAGGCTCGACTGGCATAGATCCGCCGCCGAATTATTCTCGTATTTAATGAAAGGCGAACCCGTACTTCTTCAATATCAATATTATACTTCCAAAAAGAACTGGATTGGCCATTACGTGGCCGCCTACTCATTCGATGATAAAGGCATCTGGGTGGCAGAGTCCATTAAGAACAAGAGAACACGGCTTAAGTATTCGGAACTCTTTGATGAGAGCGGGAAATTCATCGATTATGAATACGCTACCGTTGAAAAATAGCTTGCAGGTAACTAAAACCTGATCTTTCCCTTCCCCGGAAACCGTGATGGTGCATTCGGTAAACCCGCCCTTAACATTTTGTATTTCCTACCAATTGTATTCCGGCAATCCACCGCCGTTGGCAAATGAGAGTAAAGACAAATGGCTGATAAATAATATAATTAAGGATACTTTCATTGTTGACCCCCTGAGTCAGCCGGATAAGGATATTTTAAGGTATGGGATTGTCGTTTTTCAAGGATTTGTAGGCAATTATTCTTCTGCGCATTTATTTGCGGTCTCTGTTCCTTAATTAAGGAAATGATTTGGGCAAGGGGCAATAGGTCTTCATAAAACCGGGAATAAATACCTCGTGGCTGTCCTTTTTAAGTGTGCGGATACGTTTTTTGTTGTTTTTACCCCATTTATAAAGCGTAATCCTGCCGTAAAGCCGGAGCAGGAACAACCTCAGATCGCCGTGAATCAGGTTGTTGAAGGCCCGTAAGGGGGAATAAAATTTCTTCATTGCGGAGAGTGTCCCTACCTGAAGTTCATAAGGGGACATTTTTTTGGGGAGGAAGGTGGCATTGAATGCATCGAACCTGTCCCAATCATAATAGAGTATCCTGCCGTGTGTTTCCAGTTCCTTGTAAAACGGCGTTCCGGGCAAAGGTGTAAGAATTAAGAATTGTACTGTTTCGATCCTGGTTTTCTTGGCAAAGAGCAATGTTTCCTTGAAAGTTTCGGGCCCGTCCGCATCCGATCCAAAAACAAACATGCCGTGTATTTCAATACCATGTGAATGAATTGCTTCTATTGATTTCTCAATATCGTTGAGTGTTTGCCCTTTGTTATAGAGGAGGAGGGTTTGGGGATTTACCGATTCAAAGCCGATATAGAGGGTTTGGAAACCCGCTTTTTTCATAAGGGTGAGCATTTCCGGGTCCCTGGCAATATCCGATCGCACCTGGGCCGAATATTTGTGGTAAATACGCTTCGTTTCCCTGAATTCTATCAATTTTATTAAAAGTTGTTTAGTCCTTTTCCGGTCAGCTGTAAAATGGTCGTCATAAAAAAAGACATTTTCGCTTTTGAGGGAAGCCACGTCCTCCATAACGCGGTCGATGGAGCGCATCCTGTATTTGTGACCCAGCATTTCTGTTACCGAGCAAAAACTGCAATTATAGGGGCATCCCCTGGAAGTCATTACAATGCCGATGGTCGGCTTATAATTTTCGAAAAGGCTGAAGTCGGGTGTGGGTATGGTATTCATGTCCACTTTTTTCAAGGACAATGGATTGTGGATGATCTGGTTTTTATCGTTTTTATAGCTTAATCCCGATATATGAGAGGGGCTTTTGTTTTCCTTCAGTGCGTCAAGAAACGGGACGAACGTATTATCCGCTTCCCCGCGTAATACGTAATCACCATTGGACAGGGCTTCTTCCGGCTTGAATGTTGCATGGACACCGCCAAATATTATGATGGCCGGTTTTACCCTGGAGGAGTTCAAGGCCTTGACCATATTGGCCATCCGGTATCCCTCGGGAGCCGTGGATGTAATTATGGAAAAACCTATCAGGTCCGCCCACATGATCTGTTCGTTTGTAAAAGCCGTGCTTTCCTGATAAATGATTCTGACCGAGTAGCCGGCTTTCCTCGCCTGTGTTCCCAGAATGGCCAAACCCATTCGTGGAATCTTAAACATGGAAAAAATATTGAAATCTGATGACTGCGGTTCAACAAGTAGAATATTCTGCATTATTACCTCTTTGCTTATTAAGACAATGCTATGCGGCAAAAGGTTGCAGGTATCCGTAAATTAATGTAAAATAATGCAACCTTTAAAGGTTTTATTCTGTCATATAAATAAAAGGAGAAAGAAGAAATGAATTCAGGGGTAATTTTATTGCAGGCGCAGGGGGGTATGGCTGAACCGGCTCAAGTTCTTATTGCAATACTTCCGTTAGTCAGTGTTGTCATGTTGAGCATACTCGCTTTTTTCTTCATGTTTTGGGATCATAAAAAAAGGATCCTGATAATCCAGAAAGGCGACACGCCCACGCCATTCAATATTGACGAAAAACTGTTGCTACTGGGGATTGTCGCACTTTTTACCGGTTTGGGGCTGGTGGTTTTTTCGGCATTGTACAGTGGTTTATCGCAGTCCCTATTGGGCGGTATCATTCCTGCTTCGGTTGGAGGGGGAAT
>JAFGKU010000150.1 GCA_016928415.1 Spirochaetales bacterium | reverse complement strand
GCTGACATCGTAAAAAATTCCCAAAATTTGACGATAAAAAATGGCGGGTACGACAATTGTGGAAAAAAAGTGAATAAAAAGCTCCCCGGTGTGAATTCCGGGGAGCCGTATGATGGCATGGGACGAACCGGATCATCAGGGAATTTCATGGAACGAATTATCGACCTCACTTACAAGGAAATTGAAATCGACGATACCGGTGACATTTTGATCGATAGCCGTGAAGCAGGCGGCGTCAATCACCTCATCGGAGTAAAGGCCCATGGTGAAGATGCGCTCGAGTATTTCCAGTTCGATATTTGAAAGAGATCCCGTTTCGAGCAGGAAGGAAACATACCTGTAACAATCCCGTCCGATGAATCTCGCAATTTTGAGTAACAACCGTTTGATGGAATTCGTGTATTTCCCGGCGGCATACATTGGCCGTGTAAGTTCAGTGAAGTTCGATTTCATAATCCGACCTCCAATGCGGCTGGATAAGGACGCGGTTGACAATTGCGATATCAATGGTTTTTTTCCTGTCCCTGACCGCCTCCAGCATGCAGGAAAGGCAGAGGTTGCGCGTCCGGCGCAGGATGCCGTTTGGGCAAGATCGAGTTCCCTGGCCTCGCCAATGCGCTGGCCCTTGTGGTACACGACGATCCTGTTGGGCCTGAACCTGTCGAACCTGATGGAAACCTGTTTTCCCCGCAAGTCGGCGGGAACTTCGTAGCGCTTGTTCTTGAACGGGAATGTGTTGTCCTTTTTCACCATCCGCGTGTCTTCGTCGTAAAACAGTTCGTCGGTTATTTCGGACGGGGGAAGGAACCTGATTCGTTTCAGGTCTATGGCGAACCTGTCGACCTGTTTCATGCCGATCGCGGAATGGGTTTTGGAATTGTATTCATCCTCCACCCACAGGGTAAACAGCTTGTTGAGTGTTTCAAGGGAGGAGAGATCGAGATTACCTGCCAGGAACTGTTCTCTCACGGTTCTGAAAAATCGTTCGATTTTTCCCTTTGAAGCGCCGTCCCGCAAAGGGGCATGGCGGAGAATACAGCCCAGCCTGGCGCATATGAGGGTCATCTCTTTTGATGTGTATATCCCCCCATGATTGACATAGATCTGTTCCGGTATTCCACGGTTGTAGAAGGCGGCCCTGAGTGTCGTGATGAGAGAATCGGTATTTTCTGCCGCGAAAAACTGGCCGTGGCAGAGAACCCTTGAGGCATCATCGATAAACGCGATAAGTCTTGTCTGGACGGCCCGCCCGTTGGCGTCCTTAACATAAGGGCCGTACAAAGTGTCGCCCTGCCAGAGTTGGTTAAGAACGCTACCGCGTTCTGGGTATGTGCGTTGGCAGCGTACTGCATGGCAAAGGCGAGCCTGCGTTTGTTTTGGGAAGCGTCCCTGTCGGATAAAAGCTCGAATTCCCGTATGAACCGGTAGAAGGTGGTTTGTGCGAGCAAGGCGCTGCTGAGTATCCCCTTTTCGATGATTTTCCGGTAAACGTCCATCTTGTTGTAATGGGTGCCGCGGAAGCAGGGAAGGACCTGGTTGATGGCTTCCAGCAGTTCCTCCGGCGTGATTTTCCTGGCTGTTCCGGTGTCTGAACGGGGTTTGCCCTCCATGCTTGTAATACTGTGCTTTTTGTAACGGGTATACTATGTCTGGATGGTGCGCCAGGTGAATTGATGGCAGTTTCCTTTTTCGTCCCTGAATCTCATCCCGGCGACGTTTTTGATGCGTATTGCCCCTGATTTGGGAGGGACAAAGGCGAAAAAACTTGTTTGAAAATGCTCTTGGAAACCGGCGACCGGACAACTTGAATGGGGAAAAGCTTTTACCAGGTGTATTATTGTCTGGTTTTCCGGTATGCAGGTATCCGTAACCGGTACAGGTATTATGCTGAGCGAAGAAGTCCTGATGTGCGTCATGTTGGCGCGTAAACGCCGCCAGAGGTTATATGGGATGGAACGCGAACCGGGTGCACACCGGTAATCGTAAAGGACCTGTTTTTAGGAAAGCCGGATTCGATGCCTTTGAGGAATTCCCAGGCGGTATAAGAAGTGATTGTGCCATGCTTGAGAAGACGGCTCAGGAGTATGCTGCAGGTCCTTCCGCATCCGCATCGGTTCTTCCTGTTACTGCAATATATCCTGTGACCGCGTTTGGTTTTTGAGTTGAAATCCGTTTCTTAAAAACCGGTTAAAAAACCGTGAAGGATGAGGAATCCGATGTAATGGCAAAAGGGACATGGATAATGTTTCAGTGAATGGTGTATTTTCTCGAATTCTTTTTCCAATGAATAGAATTTTGGGATAGGAATTTTTCATTCATAATATCGGGAATATACATTACCGAATTAACGGTGTACCTGAACTCAAAATTTACGATGTCAATTCGGGAGAAATCAGGTCATTTGTATGATGTTAAAGTGGTTGGGGACATTTACCAATCACCCCGCATTAAGCACAAACA
Organism: Spirochaetales bacterium; assembly: GCA_016928415.1. GTDB lineage: Bacteria > Spirochaetota > Spirochaetia > SZUA-6 > JAFGRV01 > JAFGKU01. Next base: position 54,150 of record JAFGKU010000150.1, on the reverse strand, counting down.
TGATCCCATTGCAGTAGATGACATTTTTTTTCTTGTCCGTAATTGAATAGAAATAATAATATTCCGGTTTTTGGTCGGGAAAAATTTCGTTTTTCTTCATGTAAACCGTTATCCGGGTTTTGTCCTTTTTGAAATTAATGGTCAACTCGATCATATCGAGTTTTTCATTGTAGACGGCCTTGTAGGTGGCGATTTCCTCGCGTGAACCCTTGAACATGACCGTGAAATCGGTATTGGCAAAGTTAAGGCTGGTAATAATCCTGGTGTTGATGTTCTTGACTTCCGCTTTACCCAATGGGACCAGGCGGGCATTGGCCCTGGTGCCTGATGTTTTCAACAGAATCGTGGGTTCCAGGATAAATAAATTATCAGCCAAAATATTATTCACATCATCCTGTGTCAGTGAATGCGCATTGACCAAAATAAATGTAAAAAGGATCATGGAAAGAACGGTTTTTTTCATTATATATGCCTCCTTGTGAAAATGGATCATTACGACAGCAAAAAATTATCGTAACGCTTCTGTTGCTGATTAAAGCATAAGCTACTTTATTGTCAGCTGCAAGTCTTTTTATGTAAACGATTACTGATTGGATACCGGACATGATGGCAGTTGTCGGTTTTAAAAAAATCACATCTCTTTAGTAACCATTAGATTTTTTTTTGTTTGCTTTTACATGGATGAGATTGAAAATTATAGATTACTAAATTAATAGTGATATGTATAAATGATATTTTAGATATTTTAGATGTTTTAGGAAAGGGGAATGTCAAAATAATTATTAAATAAATCTAAAAATTGTAAAATAATTTTTTTTTAAATTGATTTTTTTTTTGTGTTGTGATACATTATCGAAACGAATACAATAAATTGGTTCAGCTAATAGAATGTAAAAAAAAAGTAACTTCAATTGGTTTGGAAGTAACAGCGTATTAAAAAAAAAACAATTATAACACAATAAGGTAGTCGGCCATAGATTCGCCGGACAAAGGCCTTATCGATTCAGAATTAATTTACCACTAAGATATTTCTATTCTGATGGTTTAGAGACGGGTTAATCCTAAAGACCTGTGTGAAAATACAATACAGGCGGATAAGGATAAATTTGTCCAAAAATTTTTTTACTTCAGTAATGGAAATAGTTACCATTTCCATTACTGAAGTTTGACATAAAATCCCGGATAATTCTCAAATCATAACTATCCCTTAAATATAAACAATAAAATTAATTGAAAGAGAAAAATAAATGCAGTGTGAAGAAAAAGTAAAATTATATGATATTGGAACAATTCCGCCTTTGGGGCATGTTCCGGAAAAAATGCGTGCCTGGACAATACGTGAAGACAGGTACGGTGAACCCATGACGGCATTTCAGGAAGAAATTGTGGATGTTCCCGAACCCAATGATGATGAAATGCTGGTCTGCACGATGGCGGCCGGAATAAATTATAACGGTATATGGGCTGCGAAAGGGGTCCCCAAGAATTTAATAAGGGATCATAAAGTGTATGGTGATAATACACAATTCCATATATGCGGCTCTGAATTAAGCGGTATAGTATATAAAGTAGGTAAGAATATCCAAAGACATAAAGTCGGGGACAGGGTTGTGGTCGGCGGACCGCAATGGGACTATGATTGCCCCGTGGTAAAGGCCGGAGATGACCCCATGTACAGTCCCAGTTTCAGAATATGGGGCTATGAAATTAATTATGGGGCTTTTGGCCAATTTGCCCTTGTAAGGGAGGAACAGATAGTACCCAAGCCCGTGCATTTGAGCTGGGATGAAGCGGCATCGTACATAGTGTCCGGTGTTACGTCCTACCGTATGCTTTATCATTGGAAAGAAAATCAGGTTAAGCCCAATGATATTGTTCTTGTATGGGGCGGGGCTGGAGGCATAGGTTCGATGGCCATCCAGATTGCCAAACACGCGGGTGCGCTTCCCATTGCCGTGGTTTCGGATGATTCAAAATTTGAATTTTGCATATCATTGGGTGCCATTGGATGCATTAATAGAAAGGATTTCGATCATTGGGGAGTCATGCCCCATTGGGATGACGAACGGAAATACAGGAAATTTTTAGCCGGTGCCATCAGGTTCAGGAAAGCCATCTGGAAAATAATCGGCGAAAAAAGAAACCCGAACATAATTGTAGAGCATCCCGGAGAAAATACGCTTGCCACTTCGGCTTTTATCTGCCAGTCCGGCGGAATGGTAGTTTTGTGCGGCGGAACGACGGGATATAATGCCAGTTTTGATTTACGGCCTTTCTGGTATTTCCAAAAAAGGTTTCAGGGCTCACATGCCGGTACAACCAGGGATGGCTTGGCCTTTAATGCCCTGGTCATGAATAAAAATATCAGTCCGGCCTTAACGGAGGTTTTCCCCTGGAAAGAACTCCCGCATGCGCATCAGCTTATGGCGGAGAACCGGCACCCCATGGGAAATACGGCCGTTTTGGTGGGGGCGGCCAGTCGGGGGGAGGGAAATAACGGATGTTAATCGAGAGAAAAACAATACGGGGATCTCTAAAAATTCCGGTTTTTACAGTTTTTTTTGAGGCGCCTGTATGAAAATTCTGGATTCGACACTCAGGGAAGGCGAACAGACACCGGGGGTATATTTTGATAACCATATTAAAATGGTTATCGCCGAATTGCTGGATGAAATCGGCATCGAATTTATCGAGGCGGGGCATCCGGTGGTCAGCAATGAAATCTGTCAGGGGCTGAAAAAAATCTGCAGCCGGTCGTTGAACGCTACGGTATGCGCCCATTCCCGTTCATTGATAGAGGATATAGACCTGGCAATAGATTGCGGGGTGGATTTCGTCGGTGTCTTTTACTGTGTTTCCAACGGGCGGATTATGGATGTATATAAAAAAAACATTGACATGGTAAAATGCCAGATAAGGGATGTGATAAATTACGCCAAGCGGAAAAAGCCCGGTTTAATTATCCGTTTCACACCCGAAGACACCGTTCGGTCGGAATTCGAGAATGTCTATGGTATAGCCGCGGAAGCCGTAAAGGCGGGCGCGGACATTATCAGTATAGCGGATACCACCGGTTATATGATGCCGGGAACCTGTAGAAGCATGTATGACTATGTGGTCGGGCTCAAGAAAAAACTGGCCGAGATGGATTTATTTCCCCGGATTGAAGTGCATTGCCATGATGACAGGGGTTTGGCGTTAGCCAATGCCCTGGATGCTTTCCGGGCGGGTGCCGACATTATCGATGCCTCCGTCATGGGGCTCGGTGAACGGGCCGGCATAGTCGATCTGGCGCCTTTGCTTGTAATTTTAAAGGAAGACTTCAAGGTGACGAATAACTGGAATTTAAAACTTCTCCCGGAGTTATACGAAACGGTGAGCAAGTATTCGAAAATTCCCATTCAGGTGAATCTACCCATAACCGGAGAAAATGTTTTTTCCCATTGCGCGGGTATCCATACACAGGCTGCCGTTATCAATCCTCTCCATTATCAAAGCATTGATCCGGGTATAGTGGAAAGGAAGACAAAGATAATTCTGGATCATATGGCCGGTTATTCTACGATAAAATATGCGTTGGAACAAATAGGTGAAAAGATACCGGATGACGCCATCATTTATGATATTTTGAATACGGTCAAGCAAATCGGCCGAAAACATAGAACCGTCGATTTGGAGGAATTCAGACATATTGTGAAGTGGTATAACTACCATGACTGTCAAGCGGTAAAAAAATGAATTTAATGTATATTTGATTCCATTTTTTTAATATGGAAATTTAATGTAACGTGAGGAGAAAAAATGTTAGTGGAAAACAGGAATATCGATACATATAAGCAGTTGAATTTTGGTTCGCCGGCCAATATTGCGGTAAAGACACGGGAAGAATCCCGTACCTACGGTAAAATCCATGAGGATTCAAACAAATTGGCCAATTTTTTGTTGGATTCTTTCAAAGACGGAAAAAAGACAATGGCATTGAGTTCTGACATGTGCATTGAATTTATCATAGGCGTTTTAGGGGCCTTTAAAGCGGGTTTTAATATTATTCCCATAGACTGCAGCCTGCCGCCGAAAAAGATCGAGAATCTCTTGAAAACGGCGGATGTTGATTGTTTTCTGGATATAAAAGGTTTTGAACGGAATTATCACGTAGAAATAGTTTCATTGGATGATGACCGGATCAGGGAAGGCCGTGCCGATGAAATTCCTGAAAACGTACAAAGGGATTTACCGTCCCTCATTCAATATATATCGGATTCAACAGGGAAACCGGAAGGCCGGGTAATAAACTACAAGACCATCATGGACTGGGTTCAGTTTAACACCGAAAATTTAAAAATCGATTTCAGTAAAACGCTTTTCATGGGATGCAGTGAATTCATTTCTCTTTTTCCCCTTTGGTTTGCCGTTTTGATTAAGGGCGGTGAATTGACGCTCTATAAATCCATGGGACGGGAAACACCGGACCGGCTGGATGAATATACGGAAGATTATACCAGTATCGTCTTTCCTTTTCATCTCATCGACACCATCTATAATAACCATCATTTGGTTTATAAATGCAGGCACCTTGTGAGTATGGGGGAAGAAATACTGAATATCGCTTCCTTTAAGGAATTTTTAAAGGAAAAAGGAATAAGGTGGTTTAATTATTTCGGTTTTCCCGATATCCAGATGATAACCACGGTCAAGGAACTGGCCGAGGATTCGGATTTCCATCATTTTGGGAAGCCGGTATCCAATACAAGAGGGTATATTCTGGACGACTGGAACAACCTGCTGCCTATGGGGATGGAAGGAAATTTATTTTTCTCCGGCAGGGGCATTGTTGACGGATTTTACGGGAATGAAGGCCTGCAGGAAAAACGGTTCATCACGAATCCTTTTGAAACGGGTGCAAACCTTTTCGACACCGGATTCAAGGCTAAAATATTGCCGGATGGTTTGTTTGCCGTCATGGGGAGAAAAAGCGCTCCGGGTACCATCCGGGGAAAAAGAATATCATCGGAGGAAGTGGAACGGATCCTGTTGAATCACCCGTCGGTTGAAGCATGCGCCGCCGTATCCGAGAATACAAATGGTTTTAACCGGATAAAGGTGTTCATCGTCCTGAGCGAATACATGGAATTCGAAGAATTGGAATCCCGGCTAAGGGATTGTTTGCCTGAAGAAGCCTTTCCCGTCGGCTTTATACCGGTTTCCACTTTACCCCATGACAATGAGGGTAAAATCGATAAAAGGCTGTTGCAGCGGTTGAAGTTTTGCGACAACCGGGAAACATTGAATATGGAAAATCAGCTTGTAAAGGATACCGGCATAAATGAGCTGGCCATCGTATTTTCCGAAAACAAGCATAAAGAAAATAAAATTTTTGTAAGGGAATTGCTCCCTGAATTATATAACGTGAAGCAGAGGGAAATATCCACATTCGAGACGGGGGTTCAAAAGGCATCCGTTATACGGGAGGAATATGCCGGTACCCCTCTTTCCCTGATTGAAGGAGTCCCCGTCCCAAGGGATGATGAGAATTATCCCAATAACCTGATTGAAATATTCCTGCGCGCGGCCGGGAAGGATTCAAGCAGGGGTATACTGTATGTGAATTCAAGGGGTGAAGAGACATTCCAGAGCTATGGTGAAATTTTAAATATTGCCAAGTCCATTTTAACGGGATTAATGAAAGCGAATTTAAATCCTGGAGATTATGTTATCCTTCAGATTGAGGACCTTGAGGATTATTATCCCGTATTCTGGGCGTGTATTCTGGGCGGGATTATCCCCTCCACCGTGGCCATTCCCCGGCTTTATAATGAAAAAAACAGTGGTACCGAAAAGTTATTTAATGTTTGGAAACTTTTGGATAAGCCCGTAATTATTTCCAGTGAACGGCTCGTGGATGCACTTCACGACGCTAAAACCGTTTATCCCTTTGACAGCCTTTCGATATTATCGGTAGACGATTTAAGGGATAATTCCCCAACGGAAGATTTTTTCATGGCCGGCCCGCAGGATACGGCCTATTTCCAGCTGACATCGGGAAGTACGGGAATCCCCAAATGCATTCCGGAAACTCATGCCGCCATAATAAACCATAATGTTCAGTATTACAGGCTTAACAATTACAAGGAGACATATGTCAGTCTGAACTGGATGCCGGTGGATCATATCGTACCCATGGTTCATCTTAAGGACGTTCAATTTTGTTGCCGCCAGATACAGGTGAAAACCCGGGATATCCTTGACAACCCGTTTTTATGGTTTGATTTGATGGAAAAATATAAAGTGGCTTTTTCCTGGGCGCCCAATTTCGCGTTTAACATGATAAACAAGCTTTTGGCGGGCGGCGTGAACGGGAAATGGGACCTTTCGTGCCTTCACAATCTTCAAAGCGCCGGCGAACAGGTAACCTACCCCGTGGTAGCAGAATTTTTAAAATTGACAAAGCCTTTTGGAATACGGGAAAGCGTCTTTCAGACCGCTTTCGGTATGGCGGAAACATGTACGGGAGTCATCTACTGCAATAATTTCAGCCTTGAAAAATCAATTCATTTTGTCAAGGCGTCATCCCTTTCCTCCGCACTGGTAAAAACGGAGGCATCGGATCCGGAAGGTGTCAGTTTGATTGAGGTAGGTGAGCCTTTGGAGGAAATTTCGGTGCGGATTACGGATGCCGGCAACAATATTTTGCCGGAGGGCTTTATAGGGCGTTTACAGTTGAAAGGAAATGTGATAATGCCCGGGTATTTCAAAAGTGAAGAGGAAAATAAAAAGGCCTTTTTAGCGGATGGCTGGTTTGATACGGGTGATCTCGCCGTCATGTTCGATAAAAGGATAGCCATTGCCGGAAGAAAAAAAGAAATGCTGGTTATAGGGGGGGCGAATTATTACTCCCACGATATTGAAAACGCCATAGCGGATATGGAGGAAATAGAAATAAACCACACGGGAGTCTGTTCCGTTCATAATCACAGTGTGGGAACGGAAGATCTCGTCGTTTTTTTCTCTCCAAAGGCAACGGAAAACACTGAATCGGTTAAGAGCTTGATTAATAAAATCCGGCAGCGTATTCAGGAAAGTATAGGCGTAAACCCCGCGGTTATTGTGCCCCTGAAAAAGGAAGATTTTCCAAAAACAACAAGCGGCAAGGTGCAAAGGGCCAAGCTGAAGGATAATTACGTTAAAGGTGTTTATGACGCCATTTTGGCGGAGTACGGTTTACACACGGATGAGGACTTTGTACCGGACTGGTTTTATGAGAAAAAGTGGGTTAGAGAGGATCTCTGCCGGTTAAGGCCCAAACGGGAAGGCCGGAATTATCTTTTGTTCAGTGATTCAAACGGATTAAGCGATAAAATCGCATCCGCGTTGAGGCGAACGGGGAAAATGGTTATCGAAGTGGGGATCGGGGATAAGTTTGAAATTGAAAATGAGGGCAGGGTCCTTATCCGGGCCATGGACGCGGAAGATTATAAAAAATTAATCGAATATATAGAATGCAGGGGAATCGTCATTGATACGGTTGCTCATTTCTGGACCTATTATCCCGGAAAAAAGATCATTAATATTGATCAATTAAGGGAAGCACAGTCTTTGGGTGTTTACAGCCTTTTGAATTTGATCCAGGCGCTCGAAGCCGGCAACCACCGGGACGGCATAGGCCTGTTTGTCGTATCCTCCAATGGTGATAGTGTTCTGGCGGATGACGATGCGGCTTTTGAAAAGTCCTCCTTGTCGGGATTCTTAAGGACAATACCGCTGGAAATGTCTCATTACCGGTGCATCGCCATTGATCTGGATGGGGATTCTGTTTCCGATTCGGCTATCGGGTGTTTAATGGATGAATTTTCCTGGAATCATGGACAGTCGGACGTTGCGTTCCGCAAGGGAAACCGCTATGCCCTTTATCTCTCCAAAGTTGACTGCAGAAACAAATTTCTTAAGAAAAAGGCCATACAAAGGGACGGTTTGTACATAATGACGGGCGGACTCGGGGGCATCGGGCATCGTCTGGCCAAATGGCTTATTTCCAAATTCAATGTAAAATTGATTATTATAGGGAGAACGGTTTTACCGGAGGAGGGGGGAGTCGCACCCGATTCGTCACCCATATTGGATAAGCGTATAAGGGCTTACAGGGAAATCCAATCGACTAACGGCCGTTTTATATACATGCCCGGGGATATCGCCGATCCGGATTTCATCGGTGAATGCATCAAAAGGGGAGAGGCGCATTTTTCGAGTCCCCTGTCGGGAGTATTCCATCTGGCTGGCGACGTTTCCCGGAATAACGGCGGGGACGCCTGGGAATCGAGGATGGAACGTTTTATCGCCAAAGAGTCGATCGGGAATTTTGAATCCGTTTTCCGGGCCAAGGTATACGGAACATTAAACCTGCATAATTGTCTCCGGGACAGGAAAGATTTGTTGTTTGTCGCGTTTTCCTCCGTTAACGGCTTTTTCGGGGGATCGGCTACCGGGGCCTATTCTTCCTCTAACAGTTTTCTTGACGGTTTTATGCTTTACAGGAGGTTGAACCGGTATGAAAACAGTTATTCCTTTGGATGGAGTATGTGGCAGGGCGTGGGTATGAGTGAGAATATTCCCGAGAACCTGTTGGCTGTATCAAAGGCCAGCGGTTATTACCCGATTGACGAGTTAAAGGGAGTTTTTTCTTTACTTGTCGGATTATCCATCAATTCCGGACAGCTTTACATCGGCTTAAACGGTCAAAACCGGTCTGTTGAAAAACACCTTGCCCAACCGTTTGAAAGTGAACAGTCATTGACTGTCGGCTATCGCTTGAAGGAGGGTGAAAATATCTCCGGCTCCATACTTTTAAACAGCTTTAGATCCATTTTGGATAAAACGGGGCACACGCATAACGTGGTTGTGCGGATGCTGAAAATGAATGACTTTCCTCAAAAGGAAAACGGGGAAATCAACAGGGCTGAACTGAAAGAATTAATGGAATCCGCGGATATGAGCACTCATCTGGATGAACCAGCAAATGATATTGAAATGAATATTTTGGCGATAGTGAAAGAGATCCTCGGTAAGTCCCATATAGGAGTGAATGATAATATTTTCAGTCATGGGTTTAACTCCATCATGATTACCCAGCTGGCCTATAAAATCAAGGAATTGACCGGCGGCAGTCAATTTTCCATGGATTTTATCTTCCAAAGACCAAGTATCAGGGGAATCGGGGAAATGATTGAAGAAATGAGTAATGGAGGACAGCAGATATCCCCGGACGGGAACACGGAAAAAGTGGATTTTGCCAGTGAGGCCGTGTTGGATGAAAAAATCAAGCCGGGAGTAATGTAATTTCCGTCCGGTTGGGTCACCGGATAACAGACAGGTATATGGAGTGAATATGCAGGAAAAAAAGATTGTATTTTTAACGGGAAGCACGGGATTTATCGGGGCTTATGTATTGCATGAATTACTTGTCCAGACGGAGGCATGCGTATTCTGTCTTGTCCGTGAACATAATAATGTAAAAGGCCTTCCGCGCATAAAGGAAAACATGAAAAAATACGCTTTATGGGACCGGGAATTCGAAAAGCGTATCGTACCCGTCAATGGAGATCTGTCCAAACCAATGTTTGGAATGAGCGAGACGGAATTCGGCCGTTTGGGCGGGAGCGTTGATTCCATCTACCATTGCGGCGCCCATGTGAACCATGTATTTCCGTATTTGCAGTTGAAGGCCCCCAATGTATCCGGCACGCAGGAAATTATAAGGCTGGCGGTGACTTCCAGGCTGAAACCCGTCCATTACACGTCCATCCTGGGAACAATCAGGGGACAATGGGAATCGGAACGAAGGTTGACCGAATCCATTTCTCCCGGCAAACAGCCTGTTGCAAACACGGGATACGGCCAAAGCAAATGGGTCGCTGAAAAATTGCTGTACGAGGCCCGGGAAAGAGGTGTACCCGTGAGTATTTACCGGCTTGTTGAGGTTTTCGGTGATTCGAGAACCGGTATTGTCCCTGACAAGGATTTATTCTGGTGGGTCATAAAAACATGCGTTAAGGAAAGCGCTGTCCCCGATGTTTCATTGTATTTCAACATTACACCCGTTGACTATGTCAGCAAGGCCCTGGTTTACATATCCCTGCAAGAACAATATACCGGGAAAAATTTTCATTTAGTCAATTCCACCTTTTCTTCCTGGCGGGATTTTTACAATTATATTGACCAATTCGGGTTTCCGGTCAAGCTTTTGACCTATCGGCAATGGCATGCCATGCTTTTGTCCAAAATAGAGACAAGCGGCAATGACATGCTGTTTCCCATTATTTTTCGTTTTCCTGATCCGGATTCATATGAGAAAAGCGGCGGTGAATCTTATGAGGATATGCCCGTTCTAGAGCAGGAAAACACCCGGGGAGCGTTAAAAGATGCCCGGATTCAATGCCCCAGGGTGGATTTCACGGCAATGAGCCGCTATTTTTCATTTTGCATAGAAAAGGGCATTCTGGAGAAACCGTCCATTTTCTTAAGCATCCCGGCGGCCGTGAAGCAGACGACGGGTTAAGGGTTGTTATTCGGAAGGCTCCTTTAAGCCGTTTTAAATTAAAAAATAATTTGGAAAGTTAGGTAAAGATGAAAATATTATTAATTTCACCGTCAAAAATGATTCAGGGCGATGGTTCTGATGAAGGTTCGCTTTCTTCAATGATGCATAAAGGTTTTCTTATGGAACCCCTTAATCTGGAATTCATCGGGGCAATGCTTAAGGATCACGATGTGGAATTGCTGGATATGGTCATTGAACCGAACCTTGCAGAAAAGCTGGGTTCTTTCAAACCCGATATTGTCGGGGTCAGCTGTGTTGCCATTCAGGGAGTCAATAACGCCAGGAAGGTCCTTCAAACCATCAAGGAATTCAATCCTGAAACCATTACTGTTGCGGGAGGAAGCTCCGTCGCCTTTCTTCCGGAAGAATTCGACAATTCCAATGTGGATTTTCATGTAATTGGCGAAGGTGAATATACCATGCGGGAATTGGTGGAAGCCCTGGAAAGTGGCGGGGATTTCAGGAAAATTAAGGGCCTTGCCTACAGGGAAAACGGAACCCTGTGTTTTACCGAAAAACGGCCGCCTGTTGAGGATTTGGACGCATTGCCGTTTCCTGCCAGGCATCTGACCAGAAAATATTTTTCACATTACCGCCATCACCAGGCACAAATTCCCCTGGGTTCGGTTTTTACCTCCCGGGGATGCCCTAACAGATGTATTTTTTGTACAGTCGCCGAATATTTCGGTAGAAAATTGCGTTGTCATTCACCTGAAAGGGTTGTAGAGGAAATACTTTTACTTAAAAGCATGGGTATCAATGCCATAAGCCTTGTGGATGATAATTTTCTTCAACATGTAAAAAGGGTGGATACCATTGTGTCTTTACTGACACAAAAAAACATACAGTTGGAACACATTAATATGAGCGCCCGGGCTGACTGTATTGTAAGGGCCGGAGATGTTCTCGCTAAATTAAAGACCGTATCCGACGATATTTCCATCTGTGTGGGATTCGAAGGAATTTCGGATGAATGGCTGAAAACCTTGAAAAAGGGCACCACTCGAAAGATCAATGACAATGCCATCGCCATTCTTAAGGATCTTGATATACCCATAGCGGGGGGATTTGTCATCAATCCCGATGCGGAAGTCAGGGATTTCAGGGAGCTGGCTGAGTATGTGGAGGAAAAGGATTTTTCCATTGTCACCTTCACGCCGCTCATTCCTTTGCCGGGAACCGCGGCCTATGCGATGCATTCCTATGTCACCAGGGACTGGGATCAATTTGACGGGAGACATCTGGTTGTAAAAACTAAATTACCCGTTGAGCAATTCACGCGGGAATGGGAAAATCTTGAAAACCTGGCCACGAAATTAATGTTCAAGCACCGTAAGGCCCAAAACGTTCTTAACAATGAGGACAGGGATACCTTGCATAAAATTCTTTCGCTGAAGAAATAAGGTAATATAATTATGACGTCCGATTATCGGAAAGAAAAAACACTCTACGGACTTTTTAAAGAGCGATTGAAAAAAACGCCCGACAAAACAGCCGTTGTCTGTATGAACGAATCGTTAACCTTCCGTCAACTCGATGATAAGGCTTCGCGGTTGGCCGGTCGTTTGCTGGAGAGGGGTTTGAAACCGGGTGCTCCCGTCGGCATCCTGGTGCGGCCTTCCTCTCATATGGTAGTCGGCATGCTGGGAGTGCTGAAAGCCGGCGGCGCCTTTATACTTATTGATCCGGCCAATCCGGGAAAACGGCTTCTCTCCATGGTTGGTGACAACGGCATTATAATCACTGATAAACATGTTTTCAGGCATTACTCGCATAAAGGACTGTGCGGTGCGGCGGATTCTCCGAAAGAACAGGTACAGTTGACGGATTCCAGGCCGCCCATTCGTGATTTGGACAATCTCCCCGTATTGAACCGTACATACATCGACTACGGTAAATATTTGCACCATAAGGGCTGGGCTTCAGTGAAAAACCATATATCCCTGTTAGGTTCACGGGGGTGTGCCTACAATTGCATTTATTGCCATAAAATTTGGAAAAAATATGTTTGCCGGTCCCCCGAAAATATTTTTGATGAAATCAGGCTTTATTATGATATGGGTGTCAGGCGTTTTCTTTTTCTGGACGGGCTGTTTAATTTTAACGTAAAGGGCACGACATCCCTTCTTGAAAAGATTATTAAAAACAACATTAAGGTGCAAATTTATTTTCCGGCAGGATTAAGGGGAGATATTTTGACAAAGGAATATATAAACCTCCTGATAGCCGCCGGAACCGTCAATTTCCCTCTTGCCCTGGAGACGGCTTCTCCAAGACTGCAAAAAATTATCAGGAAAAATCTCAATATCGAAAAATTAAGGGATAATCTGGAATACATTTGTGAAAAACACCCTGAGGTCTGCATTGAACTTTATACGATGCACGGTTTTCCCACCGAGACCGAAGAGGAAGCGATGATGACTCTGGATTTCATAAAAAGTATTCGCTGGCTTCATTTCCCTTACATTAATATCCTGCGAATTTTTCCCAATACGGAGATGGAAAAATTCGCGTTGGAATCCGGCATCAGCCAGGAAGCCATAGACCGTTCCATGGATTTGGGGTACCATGAACTTCCGGAGACCCTTCCTTTTCCCAAAAATTTCACATTACAATACAGAAGCGATTTTGTTAATAACTATTTCCTGTCAAAGGAAAGGCTTTTACAGGTACTCCCGCACCAGATGAAGATATACACAGAGGATGAACTGGTGTATAAATACGCCACTTATTTGCAGATCAATGCAAAAAATTATGGTGAGTTGTTCCGGTTTTTCGGAATTGACGAAAAGGAACTGCCGCCATCTGAAACCTGTGACAATGACGTTTTTACCGTAACGGATTTAAACAATAAAATGGAAAACGTTCTGCATACAAAACAAAAATCCGGCAGTCCTTTAAAAATCCTGTTACTGGATTTATCCTTTTCTTTTGAAACGGACAGAAATATATTTACCGGTACAATAGTGGAACCCATGGGGCTTTTGTCATTGCAATCCTATCTGGATCGGCAATACGGGGACAAGGTTTTTGGAAAGATCGCCGTATCCATGGTGGATTTCTTTGATTACAACGAATTATATGCCATCACACAGGATTTCAAACCCGATTTAATCGGGATCCGTGTCATCACCTATTTCAAGGATTTTTTTCACAGGGTCGTTGAAAAAATAAGACAATGGAATATGTTCGTACCGATTGTCACCGGCGGTCCCTACGCAACATGCGATTATAAAACCCTTCTAAAGGACAGGAACGTAGACATCGCGGTGATTGGCGAAGGCGAGATAACCTTTGGAGATATTGTCGGGAAAATGCTGGATGAGGGAATTGTGGCGGGTAAGGGTTATTTGCTTCCCGTTGAGGAGGAACTTAAAGCAATAAAGGGAATTGCCTATCTGCCCGGGAGGGTGGATTTGAACCGGCTGCTTGCCGGGGAAATAATTCCTCTTGACAATGAACGGGGCGGGGAGAACTTGGATGTTGTCCCGGAAGCGGAATATCCCCGGGAAAATGTTTCCTGCATAGAATTTGTATCCGGAGACAGGGGAAGACCCGCCGGTATCATGCTTTCTGAGGAAGCCCTGATCAATCTCTGTTCATGGCATAACGGCGTTTATAACCTGTCGGAAAATGATCGAACTGCCGTGTATCCCGGGTACAATAACCTTCCCGGACTTATTTTCCCCTGTTTATTGGCGGGAGCGACACTGTATTTTATGGAGGATTCGTTAACCTATGATATTAAGGGAATAAACGATTTTTTTGTGAATAACGGTATTTCCATTTGTTATTTACCGGTTCATATAGCGGATGAATTTCTCCTGTTGGGCAACAAGACCCTCAGGCACCTGCTTACCGACTCGGGAAAAATCACGCATTCCATGACGGGAGACTGTAACCTGTCGTTCCAATACGGATGTGAGGAATGCACTTTCGTAAGCGGAATAAGCGTTTCGGGCCCGAATGGGGGCTGCACAGTCAGCCTCCCCGTAGACAATACCCGTTTCCATATCATTGATGAGAAAGGCAATTTGGTGCCTGAAGGTGAAACCGGTGAATTAGGCATATCCGGCAAAGGTCTGGCCATGGGTTATTGGAATAGTCCTGAGGGGAATGGCGGAAAATTTATTGACAATCCCGATTCGTGCGATATGGGAAAAAGAATTTTCAGGACAGGCGATAAGGCTTTAATGCGGCCGGATGGCACGGTGGAACTTTCAGGCGGCAGGATTGACGACCGGTTGAAGATAAAGGGGTACAGGATAGAAGCGGCTGAAATAGAGATGAAACTTGCCGAGCGGCCGGATATAGAAAAGGCGGCCGTTATGGTTGAAAAGAACATGAATACGGGAGTGGATTGTCTGTGCGCCTACCTGACAGGAGACGTTAAAGCGGATACGTCTTTGTTGAAGGAATATTTGAGTTATGAACTGCCGTGGTATATGATTCCCGAAAAATTCGTTTTTCTTGACAATATGCCCCTGACAAAATCGGGAGCCACGGACAAGGCGGCGCTTGCAATAAATAATGAGGACAATGGAGAAGACTGGATCCTGTAGTAAAAGGATTCCGGGGTATTTAAATGAGAGAAACAGTTATGAAGATGCTTTTATGCAAAACGATGAGGAGGGACGGGTAATGGGTTCTGAAAAAACGGCTGACATTAAAACAACACAATTGGATGGTTCTCCTTTGCGTCCTTTTCCCTATATTGACGTCGATACTGCGGGGGAAAAATCAATATACGGGGCCTTCAGTGAACAGGCTGCGAAAACTCCCAATAATATCGCGATCAATGATAACGGAAAAATCCTGACCTATGCACAACTTGACAGGAAAGCCGCTTTATTGGCCGCCTGGCTTCATCAAAAGGGCGTCAGGGCGGGAGACCGCGTCGGGATTTTATTGAAATCTTCCTTGAACATGACAATCAGTATATTGGGTGTTTTACGGGCCGGAGGAACCTTTGTTTTTCTTAATCCGGAAAATCCTAAAAAAAGGCTTCTTTTCATGATTGAACAAAGCAGGATTTCCATCATCCTTACCGACAGCCGCATTCTTAAACATTATTCGGCTAAAGGTTTTTGCCACGACGACAAAATATTGATGAAAAACATATGCATAACGGACAAAAGGCCCCCCATTGTCGATCTTGACAGTCTGCCGACATTGGACCGCTCTTATATTGACTATAATATATATTCCAAACACAAGGGTTGGGCTGTAGTAAAGAGCCATGTCTCCCTTGTGGGATCACGGGGCTGTGTCTACAATTGTATTTTTTGCCATAAGATATGGTTGAAATATGTCTATCGGTCGGCGGAACGCGTTTTCGATGAATTCAAGATGTTTTATGACATGGGTATCAGGCGATTTGTATTTTTGGATAATATATTCAATTGCAATAAAAAGAATTCCACCCGGCTTTTGGAGTTGATTGTAAAAAGCGGCTTAAAGGCCGGCCTTTTTTTCCCGGCAGGACTCCGTGGTGATATCCTCAATGAAGAATACATAGATTTGCTTGCGCAGGCGGGAGCCGTTAATTTTCCTCTTGCCCTGGAAACGGCCTCGCCAAGACTTCAAAAGTTGACAAAGAAGAATTTAAAACTGGATAAGTTCAAGAAGAATCTCCAGTATATATGTAAAAAGCATCCGCATATCTGCATTGAACTGCATACGATGCACGGATTTCCCGGGGAAACCAAGGAAGAGGCGAAGATGACCATGGATTTCATCAAAAGCATTAAGTGGCTGCATTTCCCCTATATACATATCCTGAGAATTTACCCCAATACGGAAATGGAACAGTTTGCCCTGGATTCCGGAATCTCGCAGGAAAATATTAACCGCTCCATGAACCTGGCCTATCATGAATTGCCCAGCACATTGCCGTTTAGCAAGCAATTTACCATGCAATACAGAAGTGATTTTTTCAATAATTATTTTATGTTAAAGGAAAGGCTGAAGCAGGTTTTACCTTACCAGATGAAAATCTATACGGAAGACGAACTGTTGTATAAATATAACATATATCTTCCCGTCAGGGTGGATACAATAGACGAACTTCTCCGTTTTTTTGGAATAGGCAGGGACGAGTTACCCGACCTTTCGCCGGTTGATAACGACAGTATAACGGTAAACGGATTGCAGGCAAAGATGAGTTTGCGGTTTCCCGGGACAAAGGATGTACCGGAAAAACGGGGCGACACGATGAAAATACTCATGCTTGATCTTTCTTTTGCATTCAATGAAGGCAGAAATATTTTTACAAGCACGGTAGTGGAGCCTATGGGGCTTATGTCGGTACTTACCTATCTGGACCGCGAGTATGGCAGCAGGATTATCGGAAAAATAGCCGTATCCATGGTGGATTTTAACAGCTTTGATGAATTAAGGGAAATCATTTTGAATTTTATGCCCGATGTGATAGGAATCCGGACTTTTTCCTTTTATAAATCATTTTTTCATGAGATTGTCTCGAAAATAAAGAACTGGGGAATAGAGGTGCCTATTGTAACCGGTGGGCCGTATGCTACCTGTGATTATAAAACGCTTTTGCTTGATAGGAACGTCGATATAGCCTTTATTGGGGAAGGTGAGGAATCATTTTGCGAGTTGATCGGTAAAATGCTTGAAAAAGGGCGTTTGCCTGAAAAGGGGTATCAGTTGCCGCCCGATGAAGTATTGGCCGGAATCAGGGGTATTGCCTTTCTTCCGGGGAAAATCCGTTTTGGAAGCGACTTTACGGGAGAAATGCTCGTATTGGACAGGGACCTGGAAAAAATAAGCGTGGGAGAAGAAGCGGAAACGGCTGAGGACAATAATGAATTTGCCTGCATGGAATTTATTTCCCATGCCCCGGGAAAGCCCGGAAGTATTTTAATAAAACAAAAATCCTTGTTGAATCTTTGTGCCTGGCACAATGTCAATTGTGAAATTGATGCCTCCGATCGGATCGCCGTATATCCTGGAGGAGGTGATACTGTCTGGCATATTTTCCCCTACCTTTTAAAAGGAGCTTCCATTTATTTCATTAATGAATCAATACAATACGATGTTAATCGATTGAATCATTTTCTGGAGAAAAACAATATAACGGTTTGTCATTTGCCCACCCATATCGCCGGGGAATTCATTTTACTGGATAATACCTCGCTAAAAATCCTCCTGACGGAATACGGTAAACTGGCGCATGCATTTACCCAGAAATACAAACTGGTATTTTATTATGGATACGAAGAAGGGTCTTTTGTAAGCGCCTGCGGAAGCGTAATGAATAAAAACGGAAGCGGGGATATTCCGGTTTTGCAGGCTCCCGTTTTCAATACATGGATTTATATCCTCGACGAGAACCTAAGGCAAATACGGCCGGATACGATTGGCGAGATATTTATTGCGGGAGAGGGTATCGCCAAAACCTGTTTGGGGAGTGATCCGGGTGAGAAGGACAACAGGTTTGTGGATAATCCCTTTATCCCGGGACAGAAAATGTTCAGGACCGGGGACCGGGTTAGAAAGCATCCCGATGGGTCCATCGAAATAATAGGCAGGAATGATAACCTGTTGAGGTTGAAGGGTTACCGGATGGAACTGGGAGAGATAGAAAAAAAATTGAACAGCTGCTCCGGTGTAAATAAAGCGGCCGTCATCGCCGTCAGGGAAGACAATTCCGATGAGTCCTATTTAAGCGCTTTTCTGGAGGGAAGCGGGGACATAAATGTATCTTCCATTAAGGAAAATTTGATGGGGGTATTGCCGTCGTATATGGTGCCTGAGGAGTATACTTTTATTAATGCTTTGCCCCTTACTCCCGAAGGAGACGTGGACAGGGAT
Organism: Spirochaetales bacterium; assembly: GCA_016928415.1. Taxonomy (GTDB): domain Bacteria; phylum Spirochaetota; class Spirochaetia; order SZUA-6; family JAFGRV01; genus JAFGKU01. The sequence goes on along the minus strand of JAFGKU010000150.1, from coordinate 35,723 downwards.
GCGTTATCGAATATTACCAATGGTTATCCGGATGGTTGGATACTGGAATGAACAGGCATGGTCCTGGGATTAAAAATTAGAAATACATTATTTATAGAGGTACATAAATGAACATATTGCTTATTGCGCCTTCAAAACTTGTAAGTGGCGAAGAATTCGGGGATCTTCCCCGTTTGGTTGAAACGGGTTATCTCATGGAGGTTTTAAGCCTGGAAATGCTGGGTGCCATGGTGCCGGATCATAATGTCATGCTCGTGGATTTAATGCTGGAACCGGACCTGGAGGGGATAATGCAGTCTTTCGCCCCTGATATTGCCGGGGTTACCTGCCAGGGCACATCCCTCATATATAACACACTTGATACGATCAAGAGGGTAAAAAGGTACGACCCCGGAATTGTAACCCTTGTCGGGGGAGTACCGGTAACTTTTCAGCCTGAGGCATTTAACAAGGATTTTATCGATATTATTGTAAGAGGCGAAGGCGAGATCACCTTTAGGGAAATTGTGGACGTCATTGAAAAAGGCGGTGATTATAAAAAAATCACGGGCATCGCCTACAGGGAAGAGGGACATCTTGTTTTTAATCCTGACAGGCCCCCTGTGGCAAACCTGGATGAATTGCCCTCCCCCGACAGGAATCTCTCTTTAAGGTATTTTGACAAATACATCCATCCCTTTATGAAAGTACCGAGGGCCACGTTGTACACCTCCCGCGGGTGTCCCAATAATTGCGTGTTTTGCAATGTCAATGTCTTTTTCGGGAAAAAATTGCGCTGCCATTCTCCGGAACGGGTCATTAATGAGTTTGACGGACTGGACAGGCTGGGAGTCGAAGCCATTGATTTTATGGATGACAATTTCCTGCAGGATGTAGAGAGAGCCGAGAAAATCGTATCAATGGCCAGGGAAAGAAAAATGCATAAAAAGAACGTAATCATTTTCGCCAGGGCCAATTCAATAATCAAGGGAAAACACGTTTTGGCGGTTTGGAAGGAGATGGCGGATGACCTTTACGTCGCCGTGGGATTTGAGGGTATAAAAAATGAGTGGTTGAAAATTCTGAAAAAAGGGACAACGAGGGAAATGAATGACAGGGCCATTGATATTCTCCATGAATTGGAAATACCGGTCCATGGCAGTTTCATCATAGATCCGGACGCTGAAAAGGAAGATTTTAAGGAACTGGCCGATTATATCGTAGACAGGAATTTTACCTACGCCGGATTCGCTCCCCTGATGCCTTTACCGGGAACCGTTTTACGTGGCAAGGAACTGCCATACATCACTTCGGATTGGCGATTTTTTGATGGCCGGCACGTTGTTGTGCCTACAAAACTTCCTTCTGATGAATTTTATGAACAATGGTATTGGTTGGAGGGCGTCGCCAGAAAACAGCGGTTTAAGGCCGTCAAGGAGAAACAGCAGCGGGTAGAGCAGGACGACAGGGCAACCATGAAAAAAATATTATCCCTGGACTAAGAGGAAAACGGGATGTTAAGTGAATTGAAAAAGGACAGGGGCTGTGGTAAAGCCATGAATGGTTTGGATATAAAAACCAATCCATGGCTGAAGTATATGGTTCCGAAACCGTCGGCAAAACTGAGGCTCTTTTGTTTCCCGCACGCGGGAGGGGCGGCTTCTTTTTTCAGAACCTGGAGCTGTTTGCTGGGAGAACAGATTGAGATCCTTCCCGTGCAGCTTCCCGGAAGGGAAAATCGCCTGTCAGAACCGAATTATACAAGTATGAAAAGTCTGGTTGAGGACTTGGCTGAAGTTATTTTCCCTTACCTGAATTTGCCTTTTGCCTTTTTCGGCCACAGCATGGGGGCGCTAATCTCTTTCGAACTGGCGTCACATTTGCAAAGGCTGGGGAACGGGAACCCCGAATGGATTTTTTTATCCGCGTGCAGGTCTCCCGCGACTATTGCCTCCGCCCAAAAGTTAAGTGGATTGAAGGACACGGAATTTATCGAGGAATTTAAAAAACTGGAGGGTTTACCCGGAGAAATCCTCGATTCATATGATGCCATGGAATTTTTTCTTCCTATAATCCGTTCGGATGTGCGTTTGTTCGAATCGTTTCATTACCGCGGAAATGGACCCGTATGCTGTGGCGTAACCGTCCTGGGCGGAGAGGATGACCACACCGTGTCGGCCCATGAACTCGAAAGCTGGAGACAATACACATCAGGGGAATTTGATGCGCATCATTTTAAGGGAAAACATTTTTACATAAATGCTAACCTATGTGCGATCATCCGGATTATTAAAGACAGGTTAATAATTCAATCATAAAATAGGATTCACAGTATGAATAAAAGTACCATCATGGAAAAACATATGTCAAAAGAAACTCTGGACAAGATACTGTTCGGGTTTAATGACACAAAGCAGGACTATCCCAACACTCAAACCATCCAGGAGCTTTTTGAAGCCCAGGCAAAAAGGACTCCCGATGCTGAGGCTCTCCTGTTCCGGGATAAACGAATTACATTCGGGGAATTGAACCGCCAGTCAAACAGGCTCGCATGGACCTTAAGGAAAAACGGCATAGGCCGTGAATCTTTGGTTGCCATTGTTGTGGAACGGTCCGTGGAAATGGTAATCGGAATTTTCGCTATACTCAAAGCCGGAGGGGCTTATCTGCCAATATCCCCCGGTCATCCTGATGAATATATCAAAAAAATCCTTGAAAACAGCAATGCCGGCTGGTTGTTATCCTGCACGGGTATGGCCGGGAGGATAAAGTCCGTTTTCGACTGTAAAATCATTGATACGGGAGATCCCGCCAATTATGCGGAAAAAGACCGTAATCCGGACAACATCAATTCCCCCGCGGATTTAGCCTATGTCATCTACACTTCGGGTTCCACGGGCCAGCCAAAGGGTGTGATGATCGAACACCATTCTGTAATCAACAGGCTTAAGTGGATGCAAAACATGTATCCCCTTTCCCGGCATGACAGAATACTCCAGAAAACCCCCTGTACCTTTGACGTGTCCGTGTGGGAGCTTTTCTGGTGGTCCCTGGAAGGTGCCGGGCTTGCGTTGCTTGAACCGAACGGGGAAAAAGATCCGTCTGCCATTGTCCAGGCTATTGAGGATTACCGTATTACAACAATGCATTTTGTTCCGTCAATGCTTCAGATATTTTTAAATTATGTGGAAAAAAACGGATGTGTGCAAAGACTCGGCAGCCTGAAAAGGGTTTTCGCCAGCGGTGAAAAGCTTTCCGTGAACCATGTGGCTCATTTCAATAAACTCCTGTTCCATGAAAATGGAACCAGCCTCGTGAACCTTTACGGCCCAACCGAGGCCACGGTGGATGTTTCCTACTATGATTGTCTCCCCATGGGTGACAACCCTGTGGTTCCGATCGGGAAACCGGTGGCCAACACCCGGTTGCTTATCATCAAGGACGATAAGTCGCTCGCCGGTATCGGCGAGAAAGGAGAGTTATGCATTTCCGGGGTTCAGCTGGCCAGGGGCTACCTGAATCGGGAAGACCTGACAAGGGAACGGTTCGTGATGAATCCGTTTTTACCGGGGGAGCGGATGTACAGAACGGGTGACATGGCCAGTTGGTTGCCTGACGGTAATATTGAATATCTGGGAAGGATCGACAATCAGGTCAAGGTCAGGGGCTTCAGGATAGAACTTGAAGAGATAGAGTGCGTTATGGACCAATATCCCGGTATCAAAAATTGCGCCGTCATACCCAAGGGGGAAGGCGAGAACAAACGCCTTGTCGCCTATATCCTGTATGATGATGAATGCCTGAATGAAGGGGAAATGTCGGATATTAATAATACCCATGTAAGCAATTGGAAAGTGGCGTGGGAACAGGTATATGAGAAATACGAAAATGCCGGCAATGAAGACGAAGCGCTGAACATAAAAGGCTGGATAAGCAGTTACACGGACAAGCCGATTCCCGGGGAGGAAATGCTTGACTGGGTGAATGGTACCGTGGAGAGGATACGGTCCTTAAAGCCGAAGCGCGTGCTGGAAATAGGGTGCGGGACCGGGATGCTTCTTTTCAGGATAGCGCCCCATTGCGAACACTACTGCGGCCTGGATTTGTCCGAGGAAGCCATTCATTTTTGCACCGGGCTGGCTCAACGTAAAAACATAAAAAACGTCAAGCTACTTGCCAAATCGACGGACGAACTGGGAACCATGGAACCGGACGGCTATGACATGGTGGTCATTAATTCCGTAACCCAATTTTTCCCGAATGCCCATTATCTGAAAGAGGTTGTCGCCCATGCGGCAAGACTGGTTGACCGCAAGGGAATAATATATATAGGTGACAATAGAAGCCTCCCCCTGCTAAAGGCCTATAACGCCTCGGTCTTGCTTTATAAATCTTCAGAATCCTCGACAAGGGAGTCGCTTGAAAAAAGGGTGGCCTCACAGATATCACAGGAAGAGGAACTGGTTATAGACCCGGACTTTTTCTTTGCCTTGACTTCACGCATTCCCTGTATCACCAATGTGGAAATTTATCCCAAAACATGTCTTTACCTGAATGAAATGTCGCTTTTCAGGTTCGATGTTGTGTTGGAATTGAATTCGACAAAAGAGAGAATAATCGATCCCGATTGGCTGGATTGGCATCAGGATATCGATAATCCCGCGAATATCACATCACACGTGAATACTGCGCGTCCCGATTTTTTTGGAGTTAAGAATATTCCGGATGCACGGCTTTTTGAGGAAGTGAAAACACTGGAATGGCTTTCCGGCGGTTTTCATTATGAAACAGTCGGTGAATGGAAAGAGGCTTTGAATGGAATGGGAAGGGCCGGTTATGCAAGCAGGGAGGAGATTCGTCTTTTAGCCGGTTCACTGGGCTATTCCGTTAAATTTTTTATATCGACAAACGGTGGATTGCCGGCCTTTAACGCCTTGTTTGCCAGGAAACCCCTGACCTTCGATTCGGTCAAAATCAAACCCAATGACATCTTGAACCGTCCCCTGGAGCATTACACCAATAATCCCGTAAAAACGGCTGTTGTCACAAAGTTCATACCCGGGTTGCGGATGTGGCTCGGTACAAAAATACCCGATCATATGGTGCCGGAGGTTTTTGTTCTCCTTGAGAAATTCCCTTTGACGCCTAACGGAAAGATTGACCGTAAGGCCCTGCCGGAGCCCGGGACCACGCGGCCGGACCTGGATACACCCTACTGCGCTCCAAGGGATGAGCTGGAAAAAAGAATGGCGGATTTATGGTCGGAAATCCTGGGATTGGATGAAGTGGGAATTTTTGACAGGTTTCTGGACCTGGGAGGCAACTCTTTAACGGCGATTACACTCGCCATGCGCATACGCTCGGAATTTAACTTTGATTTTTCCCTGGATATGTTTTACAGATATGCCACGATCGCCGATTTTTCCGCCCTTTTAGATCAGGGGTCAGTCGAAAATGAACCGGCCGGTGAAAACCTGCCTGTATTAATTCCGAACACTGCGGATTTATATGAATGCTTTCCCTTGAATGATATGCAACAGGCATATTTGCTGGGGAGGGAAAGCATTTTTGAGGTGGGTAACATTTCCACCCATGTTTACCTGGAATTTTCCTGTCCCAATCTGGACCATGAAAGGTTTGAAAAAGCTTTAAACAGCCTTATTCTAAGGCACGGTATGCTCAGGTGCGTCATCCTTCCGGACGGCACCCAGAAAATCCTGAAGGATGTGGGGCCTTATCGTCCGGAAATTTTCGATTTATCGGGTAAAGATAATTTTGAAATTGAAAGGCACCTTGTCGGATTAAAAAACGGCATGTGCAACCGCATGCTGAAGCCTGACAGGTATCCTTTGTTTGATGTTAAATTGAGTATAGTCAACAATAATGTCACCCGTGTCCACATACATTATGATTTTTTGATTATAGACGGATTAAGCCAGACAATACTTATGGAAGATTTCAAGAAATTTTACCGGAATCAAAGCAATGATTTGAATCCTTTTACCGTTTCTTTCAGGGATTACGTGTTCGCTTTTTTAAAATTTAAGGAAACGAATAAATACAGACAATCGATGGATTACTGGAAATCCCGGCTTGAGGCTTTTCCGTCCGCGCCGCGGTTGCCTGTAAGGGTACACCCGTCTTCGCTTGAGAATCCGGTTATTAAACGGATAGGCTTTAAAATCGGCGCGTCGATGTGGGAGACAATACGGGATAAGGCCGCTAAAATTTCCGTTACGCCAACCACCCTGCTTATCACCGCTTTTGCCGAAGTGCTGGCCTTGTGGTGTGAAGACAGGCATTTTATTGTGAACCTTCCCCTGTTTAACCGGATTCCCTTTCATCCGGAAGTGAATGACATGGTAGGCCAATTCGGGTCCATCCTGTTATTGGAGGTCAATAAAAAAACGGGTTTATCCTTTGCCCGGATGGCCACTGAAATCCAAAAGCAGCTCTGGCAGGACCTTCAATACAATTATGTAAGTGGAATTGATATCCTCCGGGAGCTTTCCCGCCATAAGGAGAACGCGCTTTTCACTATTGTGTTTACCAGCGTCTTGAATACGAATTTTCTGGATCCGGAGTTTGAGGTTGTGTCATGGATCACGCAATCCTCACAGGTATGGCTGGATGCCATTGTCCATGAATACCGTGGGGAGGCCTATATCAACTGGGACTATCTGGATGACCTTTTTCCGGAAAACATGATGGATAATATGCTTGCCGCATATGAGAAACTGATAGAAAGACTCGCGGGAGAGGAATTACCGTGGGACAATCCTCTTAAAGGATTATATACCGGAACTGATTTCAGCCGGCGCATCGAGGCAAACGATACGGATGGCCCGTGTCCTGAAAAATGCCTCCATGAACTTTTTGTGGAAAGCGCCGTAAAATATCCCGAAAAAAAGGCGATCATTACGGCCGATCGGGAGATGACCTACAGGGAATTGTACAATCATGCGTCGGCCGTCTCTACATTACTGGAAAGCGGCGGGGTCGAGTGCAATGAGCTGGTCGCCATCGTAATGGAAAAGGGCTGGGAACAGATCGCCGGTGCACTCGGCATACTGTTTTCAGGGGCTGCCTATCTTCCCATTGACGGCAATCTTCCGGAAGAAAGGATCCGTTACCTTCTTCAAGACGGAAAGGTTCGTTTCGTGTTCACCCAGTCACGGGTTTTTAAGGAATTGACATGGCCGGAAGACATTCAGGTCTTTATGGTTGATGATATACAGGTGTCTGATGTCGCCCTGCGTCCGAGGGAATGCCGTCAAGCATTCGATGATCTGGCTTATGTCATATACACATCCGGTTCATCCGGCAGGCCCAAGGGTGTCATGATAAGTCACAGGGGTGCCGTCAATACCATTCACGACATCAATAACCGGTTCAGTGTGGGAAGCGGGGACAGGGTTTTGGCCCTGTCTTCCCTGAGTTTTGACCTTTCCGTGTATGATATATTCGGTCTGCTCGCGGTGGGGGGCGGGATTGTTCTTCCTCACCACGCCGAGGGCAAAAATCCCAAGGCATGGCATGATCTTGTAGTAAAAAACGAAGTTACTGTCTGGAATACGGTCCCCGCCTTGATGGAAATGTACGTCACTTACCTGTCCGGAGCCGGACAGAACCTGCCCGCCTTTTTCAGGCTTGCATTAATGAGCGGTGATTGGATTCCCATAGATTTACCTGATAAAATACGGGTGATGAACCCATCGTGCCGGATCATCAGTCTGGGCGGAGCCACGGAGGCTTCCATCTGGTCCATTTTCTATATTGTGGAAAAGGTAAAGACGGATTGGAAAAGCATTCCCTATGGGAAACCTTTAACCAATCAAAGATTCAGCATACTGAATGACGACCTGGAGCCGTGTCCTGATTGGGTCCCCGGCGAAATTTACATAAGCGGCATTGGGCTGGCATTGGGGTATTGGAACGACAGGGAAAAAACAAATAACAGTTTTTTCTCGCATCCCAAAACGGGTGAACGCCTGTACCGTACCGGGGATATGGGACGTTATTTGCCGGACGGCAATATAGAAATCCTTGGCAGAAAGGATTTCCAGGTCAAAATTGCCGGGTATAGAATAGAGCTTGGGGAAATTGAGAATACCATGCAGTCCTTGGGCACAATAAGACAATGTGCCGTTGTTGTTAAGGAATATCCGTCCGGTCAGAAAAAATTGGTGATTTTTTATATACCTGAGGAAGGTGCTGTAATTAAGGAAGAAAATCTGGCTAAGTATCTTCAAGGCAAGCTTCCGAATTATATGGTTCCCGATTCCTATGTCCGGATTGACCGGCTTCCCCTCAATGCCAACGGGAAAGTGGATCGAAAAAAACTGCTTCAAATGGATGGCATCCAAACCGAACAAGGCGGGGAACCCGTTGCGCCTCGTGACCCCGTTGAAAAAAACATATGCGATTTGTGTTGTGAAATTCTTGATAAAAAAATTATGGGCGTCTTTGACAATTTTTTTACTTCCGGCGGGAATTCCATACTTGCCATTCGTTTGATCGCGAAATTAAGGGACCTGTTTCAGGTTGAAATACCCATTGCCAGGTTTTTTAAAACTCCCAACATAGCGGGATGGTCGGAATTTATTGTGGGAAGATGGATAGAAAGCGGGGACACCGAAGAAATGGAAACTGCCTTGGAAGAAATGGAAGCCGGGAGGTCCTGAGGCAAATGACAAAGAGCGGTCCCTGTCCGTTACTTCTACAGTCTGAAATGAGGAAATATGAGTGATTTAATTGATAGATTTAAAAACTTACCCCAGGGGAAAAAAGCCCAATTTATTCAAAATTTACTTGAGAAAAAGAATGTGCTTTCCACCAAAGGAACCATTCCCGTAAAGGAGCCCGGTACACCCAATGTCGTTACTTTAGCCCAGGAAGGATTGTTTTTTGAGTGGCAGGCGGACCCGGACAGTCCAAGGTACAATGGGACGGGTATTATAGATATCTCGGGACCTTTGGATGTATCGGCGCTTGAGAAAAGCATACAGAAGGTTATAGAAAGGCATGAAGTGCTCCGTAGCCGGTATGTGTTGCACGAGGGAACCGTACTGCAGGATGTTCAAGATGATCCATATAATCCTTTCCGAAGCCATGATTTATGCGATAAAACCGGGGAACAGAAAAAACGTCTTTTTGACGAACTTCTGGAAAAGGAACACCTTGCCCCCTTTGATCTTGAAAAAGGCCGCTTGCTCAGGTGTCTGCTCATAGTGAAAAGTCAAACCGAATTTTCCCTGGTCATCACCATGCATCACATCATTGGCGACGAACAGGCTCTGGATATATTCATCAGGGACCTTGTGGCCTATTATGAAGAAATCGTTACGGGAAAAAAGGCGGATCATCCGGAATGCCCCATCCGCTTTTCTGATTTTTCCACCTGGCAGAGAAAGCAATGGACCGATGAAAAAATCAGGGAAAATATCGTTTTCTGGGATGAGGCGCTGACTGGAGACGTTTCTGAAGTAATCCTGCCCGCGGACACGCAAAAAAGCGTAAATCCCTTTGCCGGAGAAATAACCGGATTTTCCATTTCACCGCAGATAAAATCCAGGCTCCACGAAATTGCCGGCGGGGAAAATACCACCGTTTTTACATTGTTACTCGCCGCCTATTATATCGTGCTTTACCTTTTTTCAAGGCAGGAAGACCTGATTGTAACTTCTCCCTTCTCCGACAGGCGCTGGAGTGAAACGGAGAGCCTGATGGGATATATGTTAACGATACTTCTGCTCAGGGTTCGATTAAGGCAGGATTATACGTTCAGGGATTTTCTTGGTATGGTAAAAAATACCGTTCTTGAGGTCCTTTCCCATAGGGATATTTCCCCGCAGAAGTTGTCCGGCATTCTCAGAAAACGTATGGATTTTCACAAATTAATCGCCAATAACATCGCGTTCAACTATATAGAGAGCGCCGATAGAAAAGCGTATTCGATAAATAACCTGCATATTTCCCCGGCACGGCTTTATTTTAAAACCGCTGTTTCCCGTCTGTCCTTTATGCTGATTAATGGTGAGAACGGTATGGAAGGTCTAGTTCGCTATACGACAGAAATGTATGCACCCGTTTTTATAGAGACATTAATAACCAGTTATCTGGCGGTATTGGAAATAATAACAACCGATATTTCCCTCACTTTAAAGGACATATCGCTTGCGTTACTGAAAAACAGCAATCGGGCCGTCATTGAGGCGAATAATACGGCACGGCAATGGGGTGACTTTAAATCCATGCCGGACACTTTACGGGAACAGGCATCCCGGGTTCCCGATAACATGGCCCTTGAATTTTCCGGTACCGGTATTACGTATAAAGAACTGAATGAAAAGGTAAACGGGCTTTGCCACAGGCTGTCCGATCTGGGAGTCTCTAAAGGAGATCCCGTGGGTATTTTCCTTGATCGTTCTTTTGAATTGTGTATAGCCGTGCTGGCTGTATTAAGGATAGGGGGAGTGTATTTTCCCCTTGAAACGTCGTTGCCCAAAAAAAGACTGTCTTTTATGATAAACGATGTTAACCCTAAAATCATTTTGACATCCGGGTCTTTATATTCCAAGCTTCCCGAAGAAAACACAGACACGTTTGCCTGCGTGGAAAATGAGCTTAAGGCCAATCCATGCGGGGATGATCCGGGTGTGTCGATTTCGCCCGATAATGTTGCCTATATCATCTATACTTCCGGTTCCACGGGTAATCCAAAAGGCATTCTGGTCACGCATCAAAATCTTTTTAATTATTTCAACTGGCTCAACACGAATTTCCCGCTTGATGGAGAAGCGTCAATAATATTGAAAACGCCCCTATCCTTCGATGTTTCCATCAGGGAACTTTTTTGGGCTTTTTATTCCGGTGCAAGACTTGTTATACTTCCTCCGGGGGAGCATACGGACCCGTTTGCCCTAGCGGATTGCATCAAGAGCAGGAACGTCAGGGTATGTAATTTTGTACCTTCCATGTTGAAGGTATTTGTCGATGAAGGGTGCCTGAAAGCCTGCCGCAACCTGCAAACGATTCTCAGCGGCGGAGAGGAACTGGTACGGGAGCTCAGGGACAGGATTTTAAGTGAATACGGCGTAAAACTTTATAATTTTTATGGTCCTGCCGAGGCCACCATTACTTCCACCTACCACATGTGTAAAGCCAATGAAGCGGGTCCGGTGCCGATAGGCAAGCCTTTGGCCAATGTTGGAATATATATCCTGGATAAACATTTCAGGCAGGTTCCTATCGGAGTCAACGGGGAAATTTACGTCAGTGGAGCCGGGCTCAGCAGGGGATATTTAAACCGCCCCGGGCTTAATGAAGAAAGATTCCTTAATTTGACGATGGAAGGACAGGGCGAAATCCGTGCCTACAGAACGGGTGACAGGGGCCGGTATTTACCTGACGGTTCCATTGTCTACCTTGGAAGAATGGATTCGCAGATAAAGGTGAGGGGTGTCAGGGTGGAATTGGGTGAAATAGAGTCCTTCTTAAACAGCCATGAATCAATTGAACAGGCGGTAGTCCTTCATAAGAAAAATACCGGCGGGGATAATAGACTTATTGCCTATTTTGTACCGTCTAAAAAAAATGGCGGCAATACGGAAAAGATTGTCGCCGACGCCAGGGATTTTTTACCGGATTATATGGTACCGTCCGCATGGGTGCCCATGACGGCCTTCCCGCTAAATGATAATGGAAAAATTGACCGTAACGCCCTGCCTGAACCAAAGCAGCAGCGGCAAACCGCTGAAACAGGTCAAACGGAACCTTTAACCAGAATACAGGATGAAATTATAAACATCTGGAAGGAAGTATTGAAGGTCGACCGGGTCAGGCTTTCAGATAATTTCTTTGATCTGGGAGGTCATTCACTTCTTTTATACAGGGTCAGAAGGAGCATTGAACAGAAATTGCAGGTGGAAATTGGTATTCTTGAATTATTTGAATATCCATCGGTTAAGACGCTTGCCCAATATCTCGCCGGGAAAGACGATAAAGAGGCATCTTTGGTCCTGGCAACGGAGAGGGAAGTAAAAGGGAACAGGCGTGAGATGGCATTAAAAAGGAAAAGACATATGCAGAATAAATTGGGGGATGCGTGAAAATACTTTTACTGGCAGTACCCCCGCATCCCGATGCCAAAAAGCTGGCCTTCAAACTGGCGCCGCCGTTGAATATTTATCTGTTGGCCGGAGTATTGCGCTCGGCCGGATACAATGCCGATGTATGTGACCCCGCCATTTTAGAGACGTGCATGATAGATGGGCATTGGAACGAAGAGGCGGTGGATAATCTTGTTTCCGGCTATGATGCCGTTGGCATATCCATTAATTGTGTCACCTGGGGTATGGCAAAATCCTTTATTGATCTGGTAAAAAGACGCAGGGAAAGCCCTTCGATTGTTTGCGGCGGAATTTATCCCTCGTTTTTTCCTGAATGTGTGTTAAATAAAACGAATGCGGATATGGTGATCAGGGGTGACGGGGAAATACCTCTCCTTGCCTTAATGGATGCCCTGACGGGAAAGGGTGAATTAAAGGATGTCCCCAACCTCAGCTATCGCGACAATGGACGGCAGGTGCATAATCCCATGACAACGGGGGAATGCCTGAAGGATTACGGTGTGCCGGCCTACGATTTAATGCCGCAGAATGTTTATTACAATCTGCCGGTGGAGACCTCTCGGGGATGCCCGTTTCATTGCAGTTTTTGTTCGATATTTTACAAAAAACAATGGCGCGGCCTTTCCGCCCGGGAAACATTGCGGCGTGTGGATTCCGCCCAAAGACATCTTAATGAGAAAATAAAATCAAAGGCTATTCTTTTCACCGATGATATTTTTACCGGTAATCCTTCCCGCGCCATTGAAATTTTCAAAGGATTCAAAAAAATCGATACGGAGTTTAAAATTAACTTTGAGGCCCGAATTACCGATTTTCTGAAAAATGACCCGCTTATCGATGCCCTGGCTGAAATTGAAGATAAGGTAAGTACGATTCAGATTGGGGTTGAATGCGGTTATGATGATGGTCTTCTTGAAATCAAAAAGGGATTTACAATTAAGGACATAGAAGAGGGTCTTGATAAACTACAAAAGAGAAATCTTTCAAAAAAAGTATTTCTCTCCTTTATTATAGGATTTCCCTGGGAGACTTACACGGATTGCGTTAAAACAATTGAGTATGCCCTTGAGTTGGAGGATAAATACGCGTTGGCGTTATTCGTTTATTGGTGGCTCCCCTTGAAATCGAATTTAAGCGACAACCTGAATAAATATGGCTTTAATTTTCACGCTGATATCTATGATGATCCCCTTTGGGTCAGGGACCAAAAAATCCTGCAGGCCGTTCATCCACGCCTTTCAATGGCTGAAAGAAAAAAAATTACGGATAAATATAAGGGAATCGTTATAAACCTGTTTGATCATTGAGGTCAATAACCCCGTAACAAAAACAGCTTTTAATGTTAACGGGTTTCCGGATTTAGTAAACATAGAAAAATTATTATAAGAGGTGTTTCATAATGCAAACTAACGATCGTTATTCCGAACTTGATATAGCCGTGATTGGCATGGCCTGCAAGCTCCCGGGAGCGGATAGTGTCGGGCAATTTTGGGAAAATTTAAAGAATAGTGTCAACGGCATTTCTGCCTTTAATGAAAACGATTTATTACAGGCCGGATATGATCCTGACATTGTGAAAAATCCCCATGTCGTGAAGGCCTTCGGCGAAATCGAAGGGGGAGAATACTTTGATGCCCCGTTTTTTGACATTACCGCCGGGGAAGCCAAAATCATGGACCCGCAGCATAGATTGTTTCTGGAAACTTCCTGGAAAGCTTTGGAGGATGCGGGCTATGATCCTGCCGGTTATAATGGATTGATAGGCATATTCGGCGGGATAAGTACGCATTATTATTTATGGCATCTTTATTTTAACCATTTCAGGGATTCTTTGGAGGATTTACACCTGATTCGTCTTAATTTAGGGCATGCTCTTACGACACGTGTGGCTTATAAATTGAATTTAAAAGGGCCGAGTATCACCGTTCAGACGGCCTGTTCCACTTCTCTGGTGGCCGTTCATCTGGCCGTTCAAAGTCTTTTAGGCTATGAATCGGATATGGCGCTGGCAGGTGGTGTGACCATTGAACCGTATCAGAAGGGGTATTTCATTCAGGAGGGCGTGTGTGCTCCCGATGGTAAATGCAAGGCCTTTGACGCCAGGGCGGACGGCATGGTGGGTGGCAGCGGCGCCGGGCTCGTGGTATTAAAACGCCTGACCGATGCCATGCGGGACGGTGACCATATATACGCCGTGATCAAAGGGTCCGCCGTAAATAACGACGGTTCCGAGAAAATAGGGTACAGTGCGCCGGGAATTGAGGGGCAAAGCCGTGTTATTCTCAGCGCATTGGATGTCGCTGGCGTGGATGTCAACCATATCCGGTATGTCGAAACCCATGGTACGGGAACTTCACATGGTGATCCTATTGAAGTCCAGGCTTTAAGCAGGGCTTTCCGAAAAAGAACGGATAAAAAAGGATTCTGTGCCCTGGGTGCCTTAAAAGCCAATATAGGCCATGTGGACAATGCTTCGGGTGTCGCCGGCGTCATCAAGGCCGCCCTGGTGGTTAAGCACGGTATCATTCCCCCAAACCTGCATTTTCAAACGCCCAATCCGAATATTAACTTTGACGAAAGCCCTTTCTACGTACCGACTGAACCGGTTTTGTGGGATGAAGAGAATGCACCCCGTGTAGCCAGTGTCAGTTCCTTCGGCTTCGGGGGAACCAATGCCCATGTTATCCTGCAGGAACCGCCGCCTCCCCGGGAAACGGAAAAAAAACGTAAATATAACCTGTTTTTGTTGTCGGCTAAATCGGAAAAGACACTGGATGCGCAAAGAAAGAATTTTCTGGATTATTTCAGGAATAATCCGGATATCAGCTTTGCCGATGCGGCTTATACCCTGCAGGTTGGCAGGAGGCCATTCAATTACAGGATGTCTTTTGTGGGCGACACACAGGAAAGCCTGGTTAACGGGCTTGAAGGTAAGGGATCAAGACAGGTGTTCATGCATAATGTATCAAGGGAAAATAGAAATGCCGTATTCATGTTTCCTGGAGCGGGCGCCGGTTATAATGAAATGGGGGGAAATTTGTATGGGGAGGAACCCGCCTTTAAAAATTTCATCGATGAATGTTCGGCGGTTTTTGAGAAACATCTTGGATTTAATTTGGTTGACGCCTGTTTTACCGGGAACATCGAGCCCGCTTTTTTAAAGAAATTAAGGACGCCGGCTTACGGATTCCCGTTTCTTTTTATATTTGAATACGCATTGGCCCAAATGCTCATGGAATGGGGTATCAAGCCTGTGGCGGCCATCGGTCACAGCTTTGGGGAATACGCCGCGGCCTGCCTGGCGGGGGTTTTTTCGCTTGAAGATGCCGCTAAAATCATTATTGCCCGGGGTAAACTTTTTGAGAAGGTTAAAGAGGGGAGTATGGTCAGTGTCCTTCTCCCGGAAAAGGAATTATCGTCCATAATCGAAAGGCCGCTTTATATTGCCGCGGTTAATGCGCCTAACCGGTGTTTTGTATCCGGGCCGGTGGAAGCGGTTGAAAGGTTATGCGCTTTGTTGAATGAAAAAAAGACCGGCTATGTAAAACTGCCTGTTAAGCGGGCGGGACATTCGGATATGGTTGATGATATAATTGATGAATTCAAGTCTGTTTTAGAAAGCGTGACGTTTAAAAAACCGTCAATGCGTTATATCTCCAACCTCACGGGTGACTGGGCCAGGGATGAGGAAATAATGACGCCTTCTTATTGGGCGGAACAGATGCGTCAACCGGTACTTTTCCAACAAGGGTTTGAAAAACTGTCCGCAAATCCGGATAACCTGTTTATCGAGGTGGGGCCGGCGCAGAATTTAAGCGGTATAGCAATGAAAAACCTCGGTCCCGGAGACAGGAGCCTGGTTGTCCCCCTGCTGCCCGAACCCAGAAAGGGCAGAACCGAGAATTTCGAGCTGCTTTTCGCTCTTGGTAAAATTTGGGCCATGGGTGTGGAAGTTGACTGGAAAAAGTATCATTATGAAAAAAGAAGGAGGGTATCCCTGCCCACATATCCTTTTGACAGGCAAAGGTATTGGCTGGGCCTTCCCCATTTCGTCCGAAAGGAAAGCGATGTAAGGGAAAGTGAATGGAGTAATAAATCAAACAATGATTTTTATACCGTTTCATGGACCCGGGCCTGTGGCCAATTAAAATATAACAATGCAAAGACGCAATCGCATTGCCTTATTTTCGCGGATAACCGGGGATATGCCCCGGAATTCCTTAAGACAATGGGTCAACCTTCCGGAAAGATCACATTGGTAAAAAAAGGCAGGGAAACGGCCTGCAAGAACAGTGGTAACGAATTCATAATTGACCCGGGAAAAGAGGCCGGTTTTGCGGAATTATACAGGTATTGCAGGGACCGGAACGTGTTGCCCTGTAATGTGGTCAGTTTCTGGGAGATGGATGACGAAAAATACGATAAGTCAAATTTTCACGGGTTCCTCTCAAAATTTGACTCCACGGATTGTGAGGGCGTCTGGAATATTACTGAAAATTTTTTCCTGGTTACGGGTAATGAAAACCCGGGCGCCGGGACACGCGCTTTTAAGGGGAAAACGCATTTAAATCTGTTCCATATTGACATAGACGGTATTAAATGCATTCAGGGCGGGGCGGTTTTAAGGGAAATATTGTCGGAAAAGCCCTGCACTGCCGTTGCCTATAGAAACGGTTTCAGGTGGGAAAAACAGCTTCAACCCATATGCTCTCCGGCCGGAGAAATACGTAGCAAGCGGTTTTTGATAAAGGGAGGAAGCCTGTCCGTTCCTCTTCTTCGGAGCCTGGCGGATATAAAAGACTGCCGTGTCGTATTGTGGGATGAAAACCTCCCGGATATCGATACATGGGAGGACTGGGAAGGTGATGAACCTGCCGGGAAATCGCTGGTCAGGGATTATATTGTGTTTGATTTGGAAAAAAACGGGCGGGAAATCCGTGATTGCCTCAAGAATATTGACGGGAAAAAAGGGATTAATGATTATTCGGGATTGGAGGATACCCTTGAACAGCTCGCTGTCTCCTATATATTGGAATTCCTTTTACATTATTTACCCGTAAAAAAAGGGCTATGCCTTACCAGTCAACAATTGGAAAAAGATTTACATATAATCGGGGAATACAGGCCCTTTATAAGTGTCTTTCTTAAAGCATTGGAAAAAAACGGTATTGTCGGCGTAAATAACGGTGAGATTGTTTTTCTCAAGGATGCCGGTGAAACGGAAAAATCGGAAGTGATACGCGCAAGGGCGGCGGAAATGTATCCAGGCTTTCAGTCCCTGATCGATTTTTTTGAGATGTGCGTAAAACAATACCACGCCATTTTTTCGGGACAAATTTCCGCCCAGCACGTGTTGTATCCCGAGGGAAATCCTCAAATGGTTCACAGCCTTTATGATGATCTCAAACGGGTCAATGTCAGGGGAAGGGAATATATCAGGCTTGCCGGAAGGGTGATTCAGATGGCTGCCGTTCAGTCGCGAAAGCCTTTAAAAATACTTGAAGTGGGAGCCGGCACGGGAACGGCGACAGACGAAATCCTGCCGTTTATAAAAGGTTTGGATATAGAATACCGTTATACGGATATAGGAATGGCCTTTGTTCAGGAAGCCAGGAAAAAATACGATGATTTTCGTTTTTCCCATGGACTTCTCGATATTTCAAAAGATCCTGTCTCCCAGGGGTTCGAACCGGAAAGTTTCGACGTCATTATTTCATTCAATGTCATTCACGCTACGGAAAATGTGGAACAGGCCATGGATAACGTGAAAAAGCTTTTGGCCCCCAATGGCCTTTTCCTGTTAATGGAATCGTTTTTGGAGCGTCCCTGGGTTTCCATGATGGCCGGGCTTTTCAAGGGATGGATGAATTTTATCGATGATCCCTTGAGAAAGGACGGTCCCCTTATGCCGGCTAAAGACTGGGAGGGTGTTTTACATAAGGCCGGTTTTCAGAATATAATCGGTTTACCCGATCATAGGTCTGAGGAAAATGCGGATTTCGGTCTTTTTATCACACAAAATACGATGGGGATTGCTGAAAGAAAAGGGAAATGGATTGAACAAACAAGGGATAAAATAAAAACTCTTTTATCCTTGCAAAAAAATGGTCTGGAAATAAACCTTCATAATGGGCCTTTCAGCGAAGAATTAAAAATCACGGATTTACCCGTTATTGACAAAGGTTTTGACCATATTCTCTTTAACATGGAGAGGGACGAAGATTTCAGGCTATTGGAAGTAATCGGGCAATCCATTAAAACTGGCGGCAAAGGCACACTTTTTTCGTTACGTGAGCTGTCAATTGAACCCAGCTTTGAAGAATTACTCGTTGATAGCATGAACGGAAGGCACGGGAAGGTCAACTGGAAATTCATCGGATTTGGACGGGATTTTTTGGGACTGGGTGACACGGAACAAGTGAAATTGTTAAAGGGTGCCTTGGCGGTTGATTCTGTTTCACAGGTACTTATAAACAATAAGGGACGGGAATCCGGTGGAACAGGCACGGGTGCCGAAAAACGGCAAACCGGTGATGTGCTTTCGGAAACGGAGAAAAAACTGGTCGCCATTTGCGACAAGGTTCTCGGAATCAGTCAGATGAAAGTCGATGATGACTTTTTCAATTTCGGTGCGGACTCTCTCCTTGCCCTTCAGCTTCTGGCCAGAATACGTTCAAAGTTTAATGTGAACGTGCCGGTTAAGGTTTTGTACGAATATCCCACCATCAGGGAATTAAGCGCCTATATAGAGAAAAACACCGGTAACGGAAAGGAAGAAACCGTTGATACCATTGCATGCCTGAAGCGGGGAAACGGCAATCTATCCGATCTTATGGCGGAGTTGGTCGAATGACGGGTATGGCCAAAGCGGACAGCACCAAATAATTATAAAAATGGAAGAAATATTATGAATCAAATACTAAAACAAATAGCAGGTCTCTCTGCTCCCCAAAAAAGACAACTCATTGATAAGTTGTTGAAGAATGGCCAAAAGTATAATGTTTTTCCATTATCCTTTGCCCAGGAAAGAATGTGGTACCTTTATAACCTGGAAAAAGAAAACCCATTGTACAATGTGTCCCTCAGATTTTCGTTTAGGGGAAATCTTGACAGGGATGTCTTTTGTTCCGCAATGAAACGGATTGTTGACAGGCATGAGGTTTTAAGGACACTTTTTTTCTCAATTGAAGGAGTGCCCTTTCAGCAGGTCATTAAGGACCCCGACATGCCTTTTTCATTTCACGATTTATCTTTTGATTCGGGGGATAAAAGAAATGAAAAATTAAAAATCATAGAACGCGGGAATAACAGCCGGATATTTGACCTTTCTAACCAAATCCCATTCAGGGTGGATATGGTTAAGTTATCGGATGAAAATTTTGAGGTTTTATACACCATACATCATATTGTGTGCGACGGGTGGTCACTGAAAATTTTCATTCATGAGTTGACGGCCGTATATGGAAGCCTGATGGAGCATACCGGGTGTTCGCTGCCTGAATTACCCATCCAGTACGCTGATTTTGCAAAATGGCAAAGGGATGAGTTTGAAAGGGGTGGAATGAAGAGCCAGTTGGACTACTGGGTAAACAAACTCGGTAATGAACCTTATGTTATTGATTTGCCCACTGACAATCCAAGGGAAGATCGGCCAACCTATGAAGGATCGTTTAAACGCCTGGATATTCCGGATGAGCTGTATAAATCCCTGAAGCGGTTGATGAACGAGGAAAACACTTCCCTGTTTATGCTCATCCTCGCGGTTTTTCATCTCCTCCTTTTCAGATATACATCACAGCGGGAGATCAGGACAGGAACCCTGATAGCGAACAGGGGGAGGGATGAAATAAGCAATGTGATAGGGTTTTTTTCCAATTCCCTTGTTTTACAAACGGAATTCGAGGACCACGCAGTTTCTTTCAGGAAGGTCCTTCAAAAGGTCAAGCAAAATTGTATGGAAGCCTATGAGAATCAGTTTGTCCCGTTTGAAAAAGTGGTTAACAGTACATTACGGGGCAAACGGGATCCGCGTATTTCCCCGCTTTTTCAAGTCATCTTCTCATACGAAGGGGAATCCGTTTTACAGGACACGAGGGAACGGGTCATTAATTTGCCGGAATCGCAAATGTCCATAGATTTTGTTGACACCGGTTTGGTACAGTTCGACATGATTTTTTCAGCCCTTGAAACCAAGGACAGCCTTTTTTTCCTGGTAAATTACAACAACCATCTTTTTAGCGAGGAAAGGATGGAAAGGATGCTGGCGCATTACCAGGTATTGCTTGAGGAAGTTACGCACAATCCTGATTTGCCTGTAAACATGTACAATATACTTGGGCAGGAAGAAAAGAGCCGTTTGCTTGGCGGGTTTGTATTGAGGGAACATAAGACAAATGCAGGGGAATATCTTAAGCATTTCGTGGATGAAAGTAATGCTAAAATATATATTCTGGACGATTACCGTAACTTGATGCCGGAAGGATATCCGGGTCATATATATATCGGAAATATAAATAAACCCAATGGGCATCCCTGTATTACCGATCCTTTCTTCCAACAGGCATTTGCTTTTGACACCGGTGAATACGGCCGCATAAACGGTTCCGGGGACCTGGAATTATTGAAAATGAGTAAAGGAGTCATCCGGACAAAAACGGGAAGGATCAAAACAGAAGAAGTGGAATCGGCTTTGGCAGGGCATTCTTCAATTCATGAAGTGAAAGTCCTGACAAAATACGTTAGCAACACCGCCCGCATTCTGGTTTTCTACACAGCCGATGAATATCTGTCGAAGGATGAGGTTGCGGCCTGTTTGTCGGAATTTGATTTGGAACGGGACGGTATTGACATAATCAGGGTACCCTCGTTTCCTCTATCCGCCTCGGGGAAAGTGGATGATGAAAAGCTGTTATCCCTTTCCTTCATTGAATCCGGTGATATAAATTCCGTGGAGGAACTTATACGCGGGGAAATGACGGGGGATGAGTATTACCTGATGATGGTTAACGAGTATTCCTCCCCATCCGCCTTATCGATGGACAAGCTCGTTCCCGAACTGAAGGTAGAGCGTAAAAATTCTGATATGGTCGAGGCCGGGGCGGGCATCCGCCGGGAACAGCTTGAGCCCGCTTTTGCCGACGGTGGTGAATTAACCGCCACTGGTCCGCAGACACTTGGGCAGGCGATTGCAGAAACAGCCGCCCGGTACGGCGAAAATGGGATACATTACGTATCCATGGACGGGTCGACCTTTTTTCAGTCATATAAGGAACTGTATGCACGCGCCAGGCAGGTATTGTCCCTTTTCATTGAGCAGAATGTAAAGGCCGGTGATAAGGTAATTTTTCAATTCAAGCAGAATAAAAATTTCATTGAAACCTTCTGGGCTTGCCACTTGGGTGGATTTGTCCCGGTGCCGTACAAGGTTCCCGACACCTATCGTGAAAAAAACGGAACAACCGATACACTTTATGGTATTTCCGGGATATTGGAAAACTGCTGGATAGCAACGGAAGAGGCATTGAGGACGGAAATATCCCACCTTCGCGATTTTTATGATTTTCAGAACGAATTCCTTTTTATGAACGGCTCTCCCGCATCCGATCATTCACTTTCCATACCTTCCGATGGAGAGAAAACCGCTGTTATTCTTTTTACATCCGGAAGCACCGGGGTTCCCAAAGGAGTGGTTTTACGTCACAGAAACCTTATCGCGCGTTCTTTAGCCACTTCCCTTTTAAACGGGTTTTCAAATGAGGATATTTCCCTGAATTGGATGCCGTTGGATCATGTCGGGGGCATCATTATGTACCATGTCAAGGAAGTGATCATGGGATGCAATCAAATACAGGTGCCAACGGAATTGGTTCTTGAAAATCCGCTTGAATGGTTGAATTTAATGGATACATATAAGGTCACAAACACATGGGCCCCCAATTTCGCGTTTGATCTTATAAACAAGAATTTAATGAAAGGCAATGGAAAAGAATGGGATTTAACCAGTCTTCGTTTCATTTTAAACGGTGGGGAAGCTATCGTATCTCAAACGGCAAGGGCGTATATAAATAACCTTAAACCCTTTGGATTGCCTGAAACGTGCATGAAACCGGCATACGGAATGAGCGAAACCTCGTCGGCCATTACATTTTCGCATAGTTTCCTGCTTGAAAAAACCAGTGATACGGACACTTTTACCGAAGTGGGCAAACCCATTCCGGGTATGTCTCTCAGGATTGTCGATAGTCAGGACCAGCTTCTGAAGGAAGGTGAGATCGGCCGGCTGCAGGTCGCCGGACAGACGGTTACAGCGGGATATTACAAAAACGAGGATGCAAACAGGGAATCATTCACCGTGGACGGCTGGTTTAAAACCGGTGATCTCGGTTTTATCAAAAACGGATCCCTGACCATTACCGGCAGGGAAAAGAACATTATAATCATCAATGGCGTTAATTATTATTGCCATGAAATTGAGGCTGCTGTTGAAGAAGTACCGGGTATAGAGACCTCCTTTAATGCCGCTTTGGGTGTAAGGGATAAAACAGGCAGTACGGAAAAGCTCGCTGTATTTTTTACGCCGCTTCCGGGTGCCCATCCCAAAGATCTGTACGAGGCCATTCAAAGCCGTATCCTGACCAGGATAGGCATTATTCCGGATTATTTGGTCCCAATGAAAAAAGAAGAAATCCCAAAAACCTCCATAGGGAAGATCCAGCGTCTTAAACTGGGCAAGGCTTTTACGGAGGGGAGATATCAGGACAGGATCCTTGCTGGAAAAGACGGCGGCAGGGGATCGGCGCAGGAATCCAATTGGTTTTTTCTAAGGGAATGGAAACCCAAGGCGGCCTTGATGCCGATTCGCCCGTTAGCCCCGCAAACGTTCCTCATTTTCAAGGATGACAGCGGTTTGGCGGCAAAAACGGCTGATGAGTTGTTGGCCGGGAAACACCACTGTATCTTTGTTACCCGGGGAAATGAATATGAATATGACGGGGATTCTGCATACGTTATTAATCCCGCCGTTTCCCGGCATTACAGCATGCTGATGGAGTCTGTTTCCGGGAATCATAATATTGCGCATATACTTCATTTCTGGACTTTTGATGATGGCCGCTGCAGTGGAATCAAAGACATTGATACCGGTATTTCTCAGCTCAGGGATTACCAGCACAGGTCCGTGTACAGTGTTTTACATTTACTTAAGGCCGTCAAGCGAACCAATGAAACCCTTCAAGGCATTAATTTTTGCGTTATTTCAAAAAATGCGCAGCCTGTTCTCCCTTCAGATA
The DNA here is from genome assembly GCA_016928415.1 of Spirochaetales bacterium. Lineage (GTDB taxonomy): Bacteria > Spirochaetota > Spirochaetia > SZUA-6 > JAFGRV01 > JAFGKU01. Next base: position 12,325 of record JAFGKU010000150.1, on the reverse strand, counting down.
AATTGGATTTTGAAAAGGGAACATTGATGGGCTTTTTAAAATCAGTGAACCTGGAGGAACCTTCCGTCAACATAAGGCATTTTGATTTTGACGATGGAGAAAAACGCCACGAATTGATTATAGACGAAATTTCCAGGATAAAAGGCGATGAGGAAGTGGCTTACAGGGCTGACAGGAGATATGTGCCCTTCTTAAAAGAAGCTGAGTTCAAAACCGGAAAGGACGGAGGTTATAAAATTAAAAAGGGCGGTTTTTATGTCGTTACGGGTGGATTGGGCGGCATCGGCAGGTTGCTGTGTCTCGAGTTGATAAAGCGTTATGCGGTTAAACTTTTAATTTTTGGCAGAACCAGCCTGGAGAATACGGATGCGCCCGGTCATGAGAATAAAGTAAAAGCGTGGCAGGATATAACAAAATCTGGTGATCATGTCCTGTATCGCAGTATGGACATAACGGATTATAAGGGTGTAAAAAAAGCCGTATATGAGGCTGAAGTCGCCTTTCAAACGCGGCTTGACGGGATTTTTCATCTGGCGGGTGACATGGATCTCGGTCGCCATTGGGAGGTTTATAACAGGCACCTTGCCGTCAACGAAACCATTGAGTCATATGAAAAGGCTTTTGAGGCCAAGGTTTATGGCACACCTGTATTAAAAGCCATCGCCGCTGAATATCGGAATGCCCTTTTTGTTTTGTTTTCTTCGTTAAATGGTATCTTCGGCGGTGCTTCGTTCGGCGCTTATTCGGCGGCCAACAGCTTTTTATACTCCTTTGCCCAGCACAGCCGTTTTAACGGCAGTATACCCAATACCTTTTGTTTTCACTGGTCTATCTGGAACAAGATAGGGATGAGTGAAGGTAATCCGTCTTCGGCCATGGATTTATCATCGTCAAAGGGGTACTGTCCCGTATCACGCGATGACGGCATGAAAAGCCTGATAATCGGTCTTCTTTATGGGAAGCATCAATTGCTTATCGGCCTCGATGGAGCGAATGAATATTTAAAATCGTATATGGATTGGGGAACGGGCTTTTCCCAAAAACTCGCCGTTTTCCATTCTTCCCCGTTAAAGAAGGAATTCATGTCCCGTTTGGGGAAGAACATGAAACTGGCGGTTGATTTTCATTACCTGGCAAGTCTGCCCAGGGATTCCATGGGAAAGGTGGATAGGAAGAAGCTTATGACAAGTAACGGTAATTCACAACCTGCTCGGGACCGGGACACCGGCCCCCTTTCGGAAACGCAAAAAATAATTGTAAAGGTATGGCGGGATGTTTTGGAAACGAATGAGACTGGATTGGATGATAAATTTTTTGAATCAGGCGGTAACTCATTGAAAAGTATCCAGCTTCTCGCCAAACTGAAAAGCGAAACAGGACTCAATATTACGGTTATGGACCTGTTCAAGTTCAACACCGTCAGGACTCTGGCCGCCTATATTGACGAGTTAAAGACGTCAGGACCTGAAGTGCCGCAGGAAAATGAAAGGGACGGGAATGCGTCCGGCACATATTTTTAACATGGGGCGCATCGAAAAGCGGCCATTATAAACAACTCTTTCTAAAATAGGAGAAAAAAATGATAAACAACAAAGCTATAGCCGTAATAGGCGCAAGTGGTATTTTCCCTGAGGCCGATAATTTAGGGCAATTTTATGAGAATTTGAAAAATGGAAAAAACAGTGTAAGGGAAATACCGTTTGAAAGAATAACCAGTACGGGGTTGCCGGAGGATCAAAATTACGGGTTACTTGGATATTTGGACCGGATAGATCTGTTTGATCATGAATTTTTTAAAATTTCCATGGCGGAAGCCGAAGTGATGGACCCTCAACAGCGATTTATGCTTCAATTGGCCGGGCAGGTAATTGAAAATGCGGGCTATGGCATGGAATCGCTGCGGGGCAGCAATACAGCCGTTATATTGTCGGCCTTCACGAATGATTATTTCAGGAATTTGAATCTTGAAAACAGTCTTACCGGCAGTTCATTTGTAGGCAATCAATTGGCGGCCATCCCTGCAAAAATCAGCTATTTCTTCGATTTACAGGGTCCCTCTTACCTGATCGATACCACATGTTCCTCTTCATTGATTGCCATTTATGAAGCCTGCGTAAAAATATCAGCGGGAGTGGTTGATTATGCGATCGCCGGAGGAGTAAATATTTGCATTAATTTCCTGCCCAGGGAACTGATTAAACAAAAGGACGTTCTTGGATTATTGTCCGCCGATGGATTTTCCAGGGCTTTCGATGAAAAAGCCTCCGGCATCGGTATTGGAGAGGGTGGCGGACTGATCCTTTTGAAATCCCTTGAAGCCGCTGTAGCCGACGGAGACAACATTTTAGCCGTTATAAAAGGCGGTAATGTCAACCATGACGGGAATCGGGCTACGGGATTCGGGGCTCCAAGTTCCGAGGCGCATAAACAGATTATCGTAAAAACCTGGAAGGATACCGGAATCGAACCGGAATCAATCTCCTGCATAGAGGCCCACGGTACGGGGACATTGTTAGGCGACCCTATTGAATTGAAGTGCTACATGGAAGCCTTTGGGTCTGCCACGCAAAAAAAAGGATTTTGCCCGATAGGTTCGGTAAAGACAAATATAGGCCATTTGGGGGGAGCCGCCGGTATAGCCAGCTTTTTAAAAATTCTACTTGGTTTTAAAAACAGGCAGATTTTCGCTTCACTGCATTACAACAAACCGAATCCCCATATTGATTTGACAGACGCTGCCATATATGTGAATACCGCGCTGAAGGCATGGGAGCCCGGGACTCTTCCCCGAAGGGCCTGCATCAGTTCCCTGGGATTCACGGGAACCAACGTTCACGTTCTTTTGGAGGAAGCCCCGCAAAAGGAAATTTTAGAAGACGAAAAAAGGTATGACGAATTCCTTGTGACTTTTTCCGCCAAATCCGAAAACGCATTGAAAGACCAGATAAAGAATATTCATGATTTTTTAATCGATGATAAGGACGGTTTTATCAACACAAGCTATGTGTTGAACAGGGGAAGAGGCGATTATAAGTATAGAAAGGCGTTTGCCGTTAAGTCCCCTGATGAATTGACAACAGAACTGGAAAAAGCAATGCCATTACAACCGGCCAAAGATACAGTCAATTTGGTACTGTTGTGTTCTGATGGAATGGAATTGCATGACGATGAAATCGAATGGATAACATCCCATCATCCCGTTTTTGAGGAAATTTGGAATGCTTTGAAAAAGGACGGTGTAAATCCTGCCGTGAGAAATTATATTTTTCAATATTCAATGGCAAAACTTTTAAAAGCGCTGGGAATTAAATCCCAGCATGTCATTGGCCGGGGAGCAGGAAACATTGCCGTGTCGGTTATTATCGGGGATAAGACATATGCGCAGGGTCTTGAAGAGGCAAAGAGTACCAATGGGTCCAGCAAGGATTTTGATGCTGAACGTTTCAAATCCTTCATACAATCCATAACCCAGAACAGGAGAACCGTTTTTTTTGAACTTGGAACCAGGGGGAAACTGGCCGAGGCCATTTCCGGTTTCATGGAAGAATCGCCGGATATAAAACTGTTTTACGCTCATGATAAAGACCATCGTAAGGCGCTTAACGCTTGTCTGGCGTACCTTTATGAAAGTGGAGTGGATATACAATGGGATAATTATTATAAAGGCAGAAAGATCCATAGAAAAGAAATTCCCGCCTATTCCTTTCAAAAGAAAAGGTGCTGGCCAGAGAGCAAAATTAATCCCATGGGGCTGCCCGTTTCAGGAGAAACCGAAAGCTCTTTCGATCCCGCAAGCCTGATCGTTTTTGACTCGCCGACAGAAACGGAGAAGGCATTGGCGGGCATTTGGCGCAAGATTTTAAAAGTGGAAAAATTGGACAGGGATGATGATTTCTTTGAATTGGGCGGGGATTCAATAATGGGAATGCAGATTATTGCGGCGACTAAAGATGTGTTCCAAATCGATATTGATTTTGAGGATATGTACAGTTACAGCAAGTTTGGCGATTGCGCAATGAGGATTGATGAATTGGTTGTAAAAACCAAGAGTGAAGGACACGTGCAGAAAATTCAGGCGGGTAACCAGGATACGGGCCTTCTTTCTTTCAATCAGGAGAGCTTTTATTATTTATACAAGCTTTCCCCGGAAGTTCCCATCTACAACAATATGGGGTCCGTTATTGAATTAACGGGTCCGCTTAATGTGGCCTTCCTGGATAAAGCCCTGGATATGATAATCGAGCGGCACAGCATATTGAGAACGGTCTATAAAATGGAGAACGAAAAAAATTACCAGCAAATATTGAGTGATTATGTTTTTAAGCTGCCAGTTACAGACATTTCACCAAACGGGAAGAACGGTGAAAATGTGGAAACACGGATAATGTCCGTCTTTTTAAGCGACTATGTTAAGCCCTTTAAACTTGAGGAGGAGATCTCATTAAAAGTCAGGCTCTTCAGGGTTTCAACAACACATCATTATATGTCAGTTGTTTTGCACCATATAGCATCGGATTTCTGGTCGATGGGGATTTTCGAAAGGGATTTTATCGAGCTTTACACGTCTCTTGTGAAAGGCAAGAACCCTGAACTCCCGCCTCTGGCATTCCAATATATAGATTTTGCACGATGGCAGAGAGAGTACCTCCAGGATGAGGTGCTTTATAAACAAGTGGCTTTTTGGAAAAAATACCTTGGCGGGGCTCCGACGCTCCATAAGCTGGTTTTAGACAGGCCAAGACCTGAAGTTTTGTCCCTGAAAAGCACTTCCATCCGTCATTTGATTTCCAGGGAAAAAATCCTTGATCTTAAAGAATTGGCCAGGAAAGAAAACGTGACGTTATTTATTTTACTGCTGAGTGCTTTTAAATTGCTTATCAAACGCATCACAAACTCGGAGGATATTGTAATCGGCACGCCTATTGCGGGAAGAAAGATCAAGGAATGTGAAAATTTGATCGGTTTTTTCGTCAATATTTTACCCGTGCGGTCACTCCTTCCCGGCAATCTCGCTTTTCTGGAATTGGTCAAGAATATCCACCGGAGCGTACTGGATGTTCTCAATAACCAGGATTTACCGTTTGCCAGCCTTGTGGAAATTTTAAATCCAAAGCGAAATCCCAATCATGCGCCTATTTTTCAAATTGTATTTTCCCTTCAACGGAACGGCGGGCAGAATCAGGAACTTCCCGATATACAACTTAAGCGGATGAAACTTGATTTTGGAAGCGGTACATCCAACTACGATCTGGCCTTTTCACTGATTGAGACGGATGAAGGGATTTGGCTGCATTGCAATTACAGCATCGATCTTTTTACACAGAAAACAATGGAAAACCTTTTAGTCAAATACGATACTCTTTTAGAGAACATATTAAAGGATCCAAATCAAACCATATCGCAAATTCCCCTGGTTACAGAAGAGGAAAAGGATATGCTTATCGGTTCAGTCGGTAAAGCATCCGGCGATTATGATTTTTAAGATTATAAAGGAAAACTTATGCGTATTTTATTAATCACTCCGCCCACTTTGGTAGAAGGCAAGGAATACGGAGAAGTATTCAAGTCATTTATGAGTGAGCCAATCGGATTGGAAATGCTGGCTGCCATGGTAGCCGGTGAGAATGAAGTTGAAATTCTTGATCTGTCCTGTGAACCGGACCTGGATCTGCACGAAAAACTCGATCATTATAAACCGGATCTTGTCGGGGTTACCTGCATGGGGATGCGAATTGTTTATAATGCCCGCAAGGTATTAAAAGCGGTAAAGGCTTATGATAATAATATCATTACCATGGTAGGTGGTATTCCGGTTTCCCTTGTACCTGAGGAGTTTAACAGAGAGTATATCGATTTACTCGCCATTGGAGAGGGAGAAATAACGTTCAAGGAATTGGTGCAGGCTCTAAATCAGCGGAATGGGTATAAAACAATCAAGGGTCTTGCATACAGGGAAAACGGCCGTTTGGTTTTTACACCATCCAGGCCCCTTATCGAGAATTTGGATTCCCTCCCTTTGCCTAGAAGAGACTTGATTGACAAATACATGACGTTTTACAGGGACAGGCTTTTTCAGCTGCCTAACCATTCGTTTTACACTTCACGGGGTTGTCCGTATAGGTGCGGATTTTGCTCGGTAAACAAGTTTTATGGCCGGGCAATCCGTTACCAGTCCCCGGAGAGGTTTATTGATGAATTGTCGGCTTCAAACGCAGAGGTTATTTTGCTCGTGGATGATAATTTTTTAAACAATCCTGAACGGGCGGAAAAAATAGCGGATATGATTAAGGAGCGGGGGCTTGAGAGAAAATATATTGGATTGTCCAGCAGATCCAATAACATCATCAAGGCGGAATCAATCCTTAAAAAGTGGAGGGGTCTTACCGATGAATTGGGCGTTTGCATCGGACTGGAAGGCATAAGCGACGATTGGCTTAAAAAATTAAAAAAAGGCAGCACCGTTGAAATGAACAACCGGGCCATAGACATCCTTCATGAGAACGATATCCATATATCCGGCAGTTTTATCGTTGATCCTGATTGCGGTACAGAACATTTCGATGCACTGGCCCGGTATGTTAAGGAAAAGGATATCTCGTTGCCGTTTTTTTACTCTTTCATCCCGTCTCCGGATGATCCTCTTTATAAGGATCGTGTCTGCAATACGGACTGGCGTTATTATGATGGATGGAATATTGTGGTTAAACCGGCTTTGCCCATTGAGGATTATAAAAAAGGCCTTGAAAAATTATGGAACCTGACCAAGGCAAGGGCCTTGAAATTAATGATGAAGGTCAAATCGAAATTCGACAACAAAGAGCCTGTACGGGCTGAAACCAAAGGCCATTACTTTTAAAATATATAAAGGAGTTTATATGCAGGAGAAAGCGGAAGAAAATATAAAAATCCCCATTGAACCTTCATTTGTCGGGTTCATTAATTTATTGGCAACCATTTCATTGCAGCATCTTGGAATGGAGAAGAATGCAGTAACGGGAAAAATAGAAAAAAATTACCAGTTGGCAAAATACATCATCGATTCGTTAAACATCCTTGAGGAAAAAACGAAAAATAATTTAACCGATGATGAGATACAATTTATAAGAAAAGTGAACTCGGAACTCGAAGCCTTTTACAGCTACCGCCTGGCAAAGGCTTGATTCTCAAAGGCGGATTTTAATAGAGAATATAATAGGAAATACAATGAGGAATACAATAGAGAATAGAATGTTGGATAGCGAAACGCGATATGGGACCCTCTGCGAGGTTAAGCCCTATTCTGCGGTGAGTTTTTTCGGTTTGCTTTCCACTTATGATATTGCCGTTGATTTAATGAAAAGGGGGCTGGATGGCGCCTTTGTCGAATGCGGTGTCGCCCGGGGAGGATGCTCCGCATTGATGGCCATGGTAGCGGCCGCTGACGGGCAAAACAGAAAGACCTGGCTTTTTGATTCATTCGAGGGAATGCCCGATGCAACGGAAGATGACGAACAGGATTGGGGATTGGAAAGAGGTTCTTTTGCCTCGCCTTTGGAAAACGTAGAGAGGCTTTTGTTCGAAAAGTTCGGCTTGGAAAGGGATAATGTGTCCATTATAAAAGGATGGTTTTCGGACACGCTCAATGAATACAGCCAAAAGGTGGGCCCCATTGCATTGCTTCGATTGGACGCGGATTGGTATGATTCCACCAAATGCTGCCTCAATAACCTGTACGGGAATGTTGTAAAGGGAGGGTATGTGATTATCGATGATTACGAGGCATTCCCGGGCTGTAAAAAGGCGGTGGATGAATTTTTCTCGGAAAACGGTATAACGGCAAAATTGATGAGAATCGACTGGACAGGTCATTATTTCATAAAATAACGGCATTGGAGGAAAAGTGAATGGCAACCATTATAGATAAAATTTTAAGCGCCAGGCTTGGAAAAACCGCCCGGAGAAACGAATATATGACGATTCCCGTGGATTGGGCCATGGTCCATGACGGAACGATTGTCTTGACGCAGAAGTATTTTGACAAGATAAATAAGGAATTCGTTTGGGATAAGGATAAAATATTTGTCATATTCGATCATATTGTCCCGCCTAATACGGAAAAAACGGCAAATCTACATAAAAAAGCAAGGAGTTTCATTGCCCGGCAGGGCATTTCAAGGTTTTTTGAAAATGAAATTTGTCACCAGGTTCTTCTGGAAAGTGAATACATTAAGCCCGGTAGTTTTGTTGTCGGTGCGGATTCCCATACGGATACAATAGGAGCGGTTTCCTGCATGGGTATTGGGGTCGGTGCCACAGATATGGCTTATATCTGGGCTACGGGAAATATATGGATAAAGAATCCGGAAGGAATAAAAATAAAACTGAAAGGGGAACCGTCCCCCTTCTGTTCATCAAAGGATATCTTTTTAAAAATAATCGGGCAGCTTTCGGCGAAAGGCGCGTTGTATAAAAGCATTGTTTATGAATCGGATTTCCCTTTGCCCATTTCCTGGCGGGCAACTTTATGTAATATGGGAATTGAAATGGGTGGTAAAACGGCCATCTTTGAACCGGATTCTCTGCTCTTGGATTACAAAAAGGCTTCGGAAAAAATACTTGAATTAAGGAGTGACAGGGACGGGGATTTCGAGAATGTTTATGAAATTTCCCTGGATGACATTTCCCCCCTTGTATCCTGTCCTCACCTTGTCGATAATGTCAGTCCTGCTGATAAAGTTAACGTACCTATAGATGTGGCCTTCATTGGTACCTGCACGGGAGGTCGCCTTGATGATTTGAAAGAGGCAAGCAGGGTGCTGGAAGGTAAGAAAATCAAAAAAGGGGTGCGTTTAATTGTTTGCCCGGCTTCCAAAAAAACCTTGAATGACGCGATTGATACGGGTATCGTGAAAACCCTCTTGAACGCCGGGGCCGTGGTTTTATCCCCCGGATGCGGTCCCTGCCTGGGACAACATTCCGGAGTATTGGGTGCGGGGGAAGTGTGTATATCCACGGCTAACAGGAATTTCCTCGGCAGGATGGGGAGTAAGGAAGCTTCCATCTATCTGGCTTCACCTTTAACGGTTGCGGCTTCCGCACTTGAGGGGAAAATAACTTCACCAAGGGAGGTTTTATGACTTATTCGGGCAATATCTGGCTGTTTGGAGATGATGTGGATACGGACGTTATAATCAGCGGAAAGTATCTCAGGGATGATGACAATAGCGTTTGGGCTGAACATGTTTTTGAGGTTTTAGATCCCGATTTTAGTAAAAAAATAAATAAAGGCGATATTATCCTGGCAGGTTCCAATTTTGGCTGTGGTTCCTCGCGTGAGCAGGCCGCCATTGCAATCAAGGGGGCGGGTATTGCCGCCGTTGTCGCTAAATCGTTTGGCAGGATTTTTTTCCGTAATGCCATTAATATAGGCCTTCCCGTATTTACCGGCCGGGATATCGAATTGGAATCACTGGAGACAGGGGATGAAGCGATGGTGGATGCCGTAAACGGTAGGCTTCACATAAAGGGAAGGGATTACCAGTTGGAAAAGATTCCTCCATTTATGGCCGACATAATAAGCGCGGGAGGACTCTTGAATTATTATATGCAGAACGAATCGCGGAAAAAGGGATAGAAATATATGAGCGGAAAAAAAATCGCGGTAATACCGGGTGATGGTATCGGTCCCGAAGTTATCGATGCTGCCGTTCAGGTGCTGAAGGCCGTATGCAGCGATTTATATTTCCAGAATTTTGAGGCAGGCTATGAATGCCTCAAAAAGAATGGTTATGCCATTACTGGAGATATGACAGCTGAAATATCAAAATTTGACGCTGTACTTTTTGGGGCTAATACAACACCTCCCGACCTGCGAAATTATAAGGGATATAAAAGCCCGATACTCACCCTGAGGAGGGATTTGGGACTTTTCGCCAATATCAGGCCTGTTAAAAGCATCTTTAAAAACACTGGCTTGGACCTTCTCATTTTTCGCGAAAATACAGAGGATTTATATGTGCAACGCGAATTCATGAGGGGAGGTGAGGCCGTTGCCGAGAAGATCATCACGGAAAAAAGTTCCAGACGGATTGCGGAACTGGCTTATAAACAGGCCAGGGCAAATAGAAGAAAAAAAATGACCATCGTTCACAAGGCCAATGTATTGAAGCTTACGGATGGACTTTTCCGCAATGCCTGCAGAGACGTTGCTTCGGGTTATCCGGAAATTACGACGGAGGATAGACTCGTTGACAGTTTTTGCTGTCAGTTGGTTGTCGACCCCGGCATGTTTGATTGCATTTTAACAATGAATTTATACGGTGACATTATTTCAGATCTGGCCGCCGGCATTGGCGACGGATTGGGGTTCGCACCCAGCTGTAATCTGGGAGACGATATTGCGCTTTTTGAACCTGTTCATGGTTCCGCGCCGGATTTGGCCGGCCAAAACCGGGCGAATCCCATCGCCGCCGTTCTTTCGGCTGCAATGATGCTTGAATACCTTGAACTGACGGAACAGGCGCGTATCATCCAGTCGGCTGTAGCCGGTACGTTGAAGAAGGGATTCACCCGTACTTTTGATATGGGAGGGGATGGCCGTACCGGCGATATGACTCTGGAAATCCTTAAACAAATTGACATTATTGTTAAGGAGAATGTTATATATGGAAGATAAAATTGAATTGTACGATACGACTTTGAGAGACGGGGCACAAACCAAGGGGGTCTCTTTTTCCGTTAAGGATAAACTGCTCATAACGGATATGCTGGATGAGTTGGGAGTGGATTATATTGAGGGGGGATGGCCCGGTTCCAACCCCAAGGATACCGAGTTTTTCAATCTAATGAAAAAGAGGAAACTCAGCCATGCCAGGTTTGTGGCTTTTGGCAGCGCCCGGCGTCCTCATCTGAAAACGGAGGAAGATCCGAATTTGAGGTCTTTGATAGAGGCCGGAACGTCTCAGATAACCGTTTTCTGCAAGGGGTGGGATATTCACATAACAGATGTTATGAATATTAGTCTTGAGCATAACCTGGAAATTGTGTATGATACTTTGACCTTTCTGAAACGGTACGTTCCGGATGTCGTCATGGGAGTGGAGCATTTTTTCGACGGATACAAAAACCACCCGGACTATTCCATGAAAATAATTGAAACCGCAAAAGAGGCGGGAGCCTTTTGGGTCGGATTTGCCGATACAAACGGCGGCTGTCTTCCAAACGAAATCGAAAAGATTATCAGAGAGGTAAAATCCGCCTGTAATACGAGGTATTCCGTGCATCTGCATAATGACGCGGGGTTGGCCATGATTAACACCATGACGGCGGCGCAAACGGGGGTTAATGTCCTTCACGCCACTGTCAATGGCCTCGGGGAAAGGTGCGGTATGCCCGATTTATGCGTGCTTATCCCCAATTTGAAATTCAAGATGGGTATTGACTGCATCGATGAGGGAAAACTGGTAAATTTGAAAAAAATCTCCTCCACAGTTTCTAAAATTACAAACCAGCCCCATGCGATTTTTACGCCTTATGTGGGGGAACGGGCTTTTTATCACAAAGCGGGACTGCATTTAAGTGCCATTGCCAAAAATCCAATGGCCTATAATCATGTGGATCCAGCCCGGTTGGGAATCGAGAATTCAACTTCCGTGTCCGATCAGTCCGGTCGTTCGACACTGCTTTATATGGCTTCGAAATATGGAATCAAAGTGAACGGTGACGACGGTAAATTTTCAAAGCTATTGACGCATGTGAAAGAAAGTGCACACCTCGGCATTCAATATGAAGAGGCGGATATATCAAATTTCATGCTTTTCAAGCGTTTTTTGGAGGATTTTTCCTATCCCGTCAAAATCAAGGAATACCGTCTGAATGCAAAGGGAAAAAAAGAAAATATCGGTAACGGGAATGGTTATTCCTCGGAAACGGATGTATGCCTCTCCCTGGTTACCACGCTTGGTCCGGAGGTTGTCTCGATAAACGGTGAAAAGGAAATCACTGAGGGCTTGAAGAAAGCAATGGAAACCGCATTTAAAAAATTATATCCGGAAATTGAGTGGAACAGCAGGGTTGTTGGTCTTAAAACAATGGTTTTGGATAATACCCTGGGAATTTATTTGGATATATACAATGCTGTAAAAGAAAAAACCGTGAGGACCCTGGGATATTCCCGTGATTTTCAAATGGCTTTTCTTAACGCATTATTGGATTTTTATACTTTTGAAATAATAACATAACACGTATTTGTATTACAATTGTGTAATTTTATTTGCGAATTAATTAATTTGCATTTTAATCGATTGTCATTCGTTTTATAGATAAAAAAAAAAAAAAATTTTTTTTT
>JAFGKU010000149.1 GCA_016928415.1 Spirochaetales bacterium | reverse complement strand
TGGTGATACCGAAGCGTTCCAGTAAACGGACCATAATTTCGGCTCCTGTACAAATCATTTGTTGCCTCCTTCAATTTTATTGCAGGTAAAAAAAAAGCCCCTGCCGGTTTACCCGACAGGGGCTTGCATTTACTGCTTTACACCCTAAGGCATCAACCGGAAACGGGGACTTTTACATACTACTACTACCGTGTTCATAAGCGGGAGAAAAGCTATATTTTTGTGTAAAAGTTTCATTAAACTCATTTCCTTACACCTTAAGTTTATAAAATGTAACATAATTTGGGAAAAATGTCAATCCCTTCAACCGCTGAACGTTTCCACCCGGTTTCTTCCCAGCTCTTTTGCACGGTACAGGGCCCTGTCAGCCCTGTCCAGCAGACCTTCCAGAGTCATTCCGGGACCGGCCAGCTGGGCAACGCCGATACTAATGGTTACACCGACATTCTGTTCGTTCAGGTTAAAACTCATCTTTTCAACCTTCTTCCTCATTCTTTCGGCAATCCCCACGGCCGTCACAAGATCCACGCCAGGGAGCAGAACGGCAAACTCCTCGCCGCCGAACCTGCCCATTTCATCATGGTCGCTCAGCATGTCCGCACACGAACGGGAAATTCCTATCAGGACCCTGTTGCCCCGCTCATGCCCATACTTGTCGTTAATTTTTTTAAAATGATCTATATCCATCATCATGGCGGAAAGATTGGATTCATTGATCTTTGCCTCAGCCATTAAAAGCTTTCCCGCTTCCAGGAAATGCCGACGGTTATGCAATCCGGTCAGGCTGTCAATATTTGGCAAGCTGGGTCAGGTCCTGTTTCTGAAGAAGGAGCATTTCCTCCTTGGCCTTGAATGCCGTTATGTTTTCCTGGATGGATACGAAATTGGTAATCTTTCCGTCCTGGTCCGTGACCGGTGAAATGGCAGTGAGCGCCCAATAGGTCTCACCGTTTGCCTTCCGGTTGAACAGTTCACCCCGCCACTCGTTTCCCGACCTGACGGTACGCCATAGATCCATATAAATTTCATCCGGCGTATCACCGGTATTCAACAGGCTTGTTTTCTGTCCCTTGATTCTTTCCAGCGTGCATCCATGGAACTCAAGAAATTTCGGGTTGGCGTATTCAATCCTCCCCTCGGTATCCGTAATAACGATCAGGCTGGCAGAATGCTCTACAGCAAGGGACAGCCTCACGATCTCCAGGTTTTTTATCCTGAGATCGGCATAGGACTTTTCCATCTGGCTGACGAAGATCAATGCGTTGAGGGCATTGGGCAGGATAATACGGATCATAAAAAAAATGTATATACTGATTTTATCACTGAAATCGAAAAACGCGAGCCCGAACTTACGGTTTTTGTAAACAAGCGGTTCGATGATCAGGGTTCGCAGACTGGTCTCCGACATTATCTTTTTTGGAAGTATATCCCCGGTAGGAAAGACGGTTGACATGATTTCAGCATCCGGACCTTTGTCCAAATCGTAGGCAAGTACCAGTTTGGATTCCGGAGGTATGCTTGCATCGTCCACTCCCTCGGGAAAAAGTGTAATATAAAACCGCCGAAGCTGGAATCCCGATATTTGACGGCCTATGAAATGAAGGAGTTCATCCATGTCACGGCAAGCAAGCGATCCCGTGGTTAATGTGCGGTAATTTACCAGCTGCCCCCTGTCATCCACAATATTCCGCAACTGAAACTGCCTTTCCATTGCTGTTAGTATCCGGTGCGCATCGTTCACCCAGGTTAATGCGTATATCAATGCCCCGTCACCTCTAATATTATCAAGGAACCATCTCTGCATTGTTGTCAATATCTCCTGCCAGAATTCCGGCTCACAATGCAGGAATAAATCTTATCCCGAATGTTTTTCAAAAAAGGAAATAAGAGTTGACGGGTCACCCTTTCCCAAGGCCGAGAGAAATCCACGCAAAACATGGTCAAAGAGTGCCTCCAGGCCGGTATTTGTCAGGACATTAACGGACCGCAGCAGAACGGCCTCTTTAAGGCTTGAGAAATCCGGTTCAAAAAATTTTTCAGGTTGTATATTGGAGGAATCACGCTTTCTCGCCGAATTGCGGGCGATGCCTGAAAACGGCTGCCGGCAGCCGCATGACCGCCTTATGACCAGTTCCGTGGGAACATGTGAAACGGAAGGCACCGTTTCGCCGCAGATAAGTGCATCAAGTGTCCGGACGGCCTGTTGGCATAATTTTTCCAGAGGCTGGTCAATGGAGGTAATATTCGGATTCACGGTAAGACATATTTCGCTGCACAGGAACCACGGCTTAAGTAATGATTTTACTCTGCTTTTTGGAAATAAGCTCTTCGGTAAGGCCCCAGTCTTTAAGGAAGTCAGGGTAACATATACCCAATTGATCATCGGCCTTCAAAGCCTTGTCCGGGCAGATAGAGACGCAATGCATGCACTCAATGCATTTTGCCGGGTCGGATACGCCCGTAAGATGGTTCATGGCCTGCGCAGGACATTCCTGTTCGCAGGAAGCGCACATTGAGCATTCTTTGAATCGTACGGGATTCCCCCATTTTCGTTCAGCAGAGGGAAAATTTTTCAGTAAATCATCAACGGCATTGTCATACCCGGGAGGTTTGGGTAATGTAAATACATCCCGAGGGGTTTGCACGAATGATGCCACGAATAGTGCGGCGAATTCCCTTGCAACTTTAAAATCCCGTTCATCGGGGCGGTCGGTCAGAAGGTTCCAGCCAGCAACGTTAAACGTGTGTCTTCCAAGGAATTCGGCGCAACACTGCACCAGGAATCCCGCATCGCGCAGCATTACAGAGGCATGGAAATTGGCGAACCCTGAACTCCGGCCGCCGTAAGTAACGAAAACAGCGCACGGCTTCCCGTCACCCCTGACGGTGGGCAGCCAGTCATTAATCACGCGGGGAGGGAAATCGCCATACACGGGAAAACCGAATATCACCCCATCGTATTTTTCCAATGGGACACCTGTACTACGGGCGGCGAAGGGTGTAACGTCAAATAAATCGGCGCCATGGCCATTTGCCGTCAAATGGGCCTGAATTATTTCAGCGCAGCTTTTTGTTACGTTCGTAGCCGAAAAAAACACAATGGCAATTTTTACATTCTTCATTTTTTTCTCCTGACTGTTACCAGTCCTGCAGCCGTCAAAATGGCTTCCGGCTCCGGTTACTTTGGACCAAATGTATTATTACAAATTTAAAGATTTTTTTCAAATAAATTCCAACCAAATGCCATAAACTTATATATCTTGATAAACCGGAAGGCACGGTAAAATACCTGCTTTATACCCTGCGGATAAAAATAAGGGCGTTCTTATCCGAAGAAAATGAACGCCCGTGATCCTTCATCAATTTTTATTGTACGATAGGAAAACCACCGGCGGCCCAGGCGATGATACCGCCGCCTAAGTCATATACCTCTTTGAATCCGAGGTCTTTGAAAATGGCCAGCGATTTCCCGGTCCGGTTCCCGCTCCTGCAATAAATGAGATATTTTTTCGATCTGTCCAATTTTTTAAGCTGGTTCTTGAAATCCGGGCTGTAATAATCAATGTTGATCGCGCCCTTGATATGCGGTCCCTCGAATTCTTCCGGCGTACGAATATCGATCAGGATGAATTTTTTATTTTTTGCATTGTCCCTGATCATTTTATACGCATCTTCACTGGAGATGGTTTTTAATACTGCCTTACTGCTCTTTGATTCAGCTGCCAAGCCGGTCATTAGAAGCATCATAAGGAGGATAGTAATCAGCGCT
>JAFGKU010000148.1 GCA_016928415.1 Spirochaetales bacterium | reverse complement strand
TCATCGGCGCTATGGCCGCTGTCGACATTGGGCTGGCCGGAACCGGCAACCGCGGAAATCGATGAAGGCCAGTCGTTTTTAGGCCCGAAGAACGGTTTCCCGGATTGCCTGGATTACTATTACCCCGGAAGCTGCCTGGTAACGGGAAGGGATATCATCACCCTGTGGGTGGCCCGAATGGTATTGATAGGCCTGTACTGCCGGGGAGACGTTCCCTTTTCAGACGTTTTTATCCATGCCAATATCCTGGATGGAAAAGGTGAGAGGATGTCCAAGTCCAAGGGTAACGGCATTGACCCTGTGGATATCATAGCGGCTTACGGTGCGGATGCCATGCGTTACGTTCTTGCCGACATGCAGACCGGTACACAGGACATTCGTCTGCCCGTGACCGCCATCTGTCCGGTATGCGGTTTCCATAACAACCTGACTGAGACTCTGCATGGCAGCAATATTTTCTGTTTCGTGTGCGGGAAGAATCCGGACGGCAGCCTGAAAAAGGGCGCCTGCGGTTCCGAATTCGACGTATTGGGCACTTTGCCCGATTTGCCGGCGGCCAAGTTGACGAGCGAGCGCTTTGATATCGGCCGGGCTTTCTGTACAAAACTCTGGAATTCCGCCCGGTTCGCCTTCATGAATCTCGAGGGAACGGGATCGGGTGGCTGGACCTATGAGGACCTGGAGCTGTCGGACCGCTGGATACTGTCCGGTCTGAGCGATACTATAAGGAAAGTGAATACGGGATTGGAGGAATACAACCCGAACAGGGCCCTGAATGCCATCCGTGATTTTTTCTGGGGCTGTTTCTGCGACTGGTACCTTGAATTAATCAAGCAGCGTGTAGATTCAGCCGGCAAGGAAACCTCGGGAAAAATCGCCAAACAGGTTCTGGCCTTTTGCCTCGATCAGGTACTCAGGCTGCTCCATCCATTTATACCGTATATCACCGAACATATCTGGCAGATGTTTAAAAGCCTGGTACCGGTAAGGGGGCTGGGGAAACTCGCCGCGGCCCCGGAATCCGGGAACCTTATCCAGGCATCCTGGCCGAAGCCCCTGCCTGAAATGGAAAATGAGGAAATTAAAAGTACATTTGCATTCCTGCAGGATGTTACTAGGGCCGTCAGGGAAGTCAGGGCCGCCCGGAATATTCCTCCCAAAGAAGAAGTCGTCGTAACAATAAAAGCGCAGGAATCACAAATGAATATCCTCGGTCAGCATTCCGGCATTGTCAAAGAATTGGCCAGGGTAAAGGAAATAAATCTCGACCCTGCCGCCAAACGGATGGCCGGCGCTGCGAGCAACATCGTGAATGAATGCATGATTTTCATACACAATGCCATTGATGATTCGGCGGAGAAGAAAAGGCTGTCCGCGGCACTGGAAGCCGTGGAAAAGGATATCAGGGGATGCGAAAACAAGCTTAAAAATGCCAATTTCGTGAACAAGGCCCCGGCTGACGTGGTTAACAAACAGAAGGAGAAACTGGAGGAGCTGAAGACGAACAGGCAGGCCATCACGGTCAATTTGAAGGAACTGGAAACGGAGTAGCTTTCGAAAAACCGCCAGGAATGGATTATAGCGAAGGGATTTATGAAAATTTTCATATACGTGTTTCTGCTGTGCATCGTTCTCTGCTCGTGTGCCACGATAAAAAACACCTGCCTTTTTAAAGTGTCGCCGGGAACTTTCCGGATAATGGGCAGTGGCGAGATGCCCATTGCCACGCTTTCCCTGTTTCTTTTAAAACACAATCCGCGCCTGAACCTGTTTTACGCTATTCGTCTGGCCCGCCTGTACAATGAAGAATCGTCCGTGGAGGGGGTGAATGCCGATGTTGCCTTTGCCCAGATGTGCCTTGAAACAGGGTACCTGAAATTCGGCGGTACCGTTACGCCGGACCAGAATAATTTCTGCGGTTTGGGTACGGTGTCGAAAGATGTGCCCGGCGAAATTTTTGAGACAATGCGGGAGGGCATAAGGGCGCATGTACAACACTTGAAGGCTTACGGGTCCACTTCGGACCTCGTCAATCCTTTAATCGATAATCGTTTCAAGTGGGTGGAAAGGGGAATCGCCCCGACGGTTTTTGACCTGTCCGGACGATGGGCCGCAGACTTAAAGTACGGCGACAACCTGAGAAGCATCCTGGAGCGGCTGTATGAATTTAGCGGAACCACGTGCGCTATTCAGTTCCCTCATCTTGCTTACAGCAGGCATTCTCAATATTAATTGAAAATTGTCGATTTTCATTAAACATGCGGATTCAAATCTCATTTTGAACGATTAGAAAGCACTTTCATTTCAGGAGAAATATTCTGATTTTTAAGATTTTACCTTAGAAATGGCTTGCGCTAAATTATTTGTTTTCTTATCATTAGGCCAGGAAATGAAAAAAATGAACAAAAACAAAACGAGAATTCGGATGACTGCGCCCAGGGTTTTGGTGAAAATCGGTGTCATCGCCATCCTGCCGGTCTTCATCCTGTCCTGCGGCCCAAAAGGCCCGCAAATTAAAGTTGACCTGTACGTGGAGAGCATGAACCCGTACGGGGCAAAAACCGAGGAGGTGCTGTTCCCCCTCCTGGAGAAATTCGGGGACAGGATCGATTTCAACCTGGATTTCATAGCCCTGGACAATGGCAGTGGAAACATCACCAGTGTCCGCGGTGATGCTGAAAAAAAAGGCGACATCATCCAGCTGTGCGTCAAGAAGCATTACCCGGAACGATACAGGGATTTTATCCTTTCCATGAATGAAAATTTACCGGCTATTCCCGATAACTGGAAGGATGCGGCTGAAAAACACGGATTGGACACCGATGAAATAGAGGTCTGTTTCGAGGGTGGCGAAGGGGCGGCGCTTCTGCGGGAATCCGTCGGCAGGGCCTATGCCGCTGAAGCTCAGATAACGCCGACATTATACATCAATGGCGAGTTGTATGCGGACGACAGGACGAGCGACAGGCTTCTAAAAGCTTTATGCCGGGGCTTCAGGGGCGAATGGCCTCCGGCCTGTTCGGCGCTCCCTGAACCCAAATGGGTGAACGTAATATTCCTCACGGACAAAAGGTGCGGTGATGAATGCACCATGGACAAGGTCGTGGACGGCGTGAAGCGGGATTTTCCCGGTATTATAATCACTGAAGTGGATTACAATACCGAGGAAGGAAAAAAGCTGTTCAAGGAATCGGGAGTAGATCTTCTGCCCGCCGTGTTATTCGACGAAAGCGTCAAAAACGGGGAAGGCTACGAGAAGATAAAAAAGTTCCTGGAACCTGCCGGCAAATACCTGTCGCTCCACATCCGTGCCACCTTTGACCCGCTCAGCGAGATCTGTGACAATGGAATCGACGACAATAACAATGGCAAGGTGGACTGTGATGATCCCGGCTGTGAAGACTCCGCTAAGTGCCGCCCGGAGCGGCCGGGTAACCTTACTGTTTTTATTTTAAGTGACGAAATGTACAGTAAAAAAGCAATTGGCGTGATGCAGAGGATCATGGCATTGGGCGGCTCATCCTTCACTTATAATGTCCGTTACATGGTTGGGGTGGACGAGCAGGGAAATCTCGTGAGCAACAACGGCCCCAAAGAGATCGAGGAGAACGAGGTCCAGCTGCTTGTTCAAAAGTATTATCCTGACAGGTGGTTTGACTACGTCGCATGCCGTTCCCTCCAGCAGGTTATAGAAACGGACAGGAAAGCATGCGCGTTATCCACCGGCGTTGACCTGAAGGTCATTTACGAGGCACTGAAAAGTGGGGAGGGCGAACGCCTGCTCGTTGAAGACGAGACACTCGCCGTTCAATTGGGCCTGAGGTCCGTACCTACCTGGCTGATCAACAACCGGTATATCTTTGCCGGTTTGGATTACAACGAAATCGTGACGCGGTTCTGCCGGTACAACCCGGACGTGAAATTCTGCCATGGATGGACGGAAGAAGAAATTGCCAGGAAAAAGGCCAACAAGGCGCGGGACTTTTCCCTGTACGATCTTGAGGGCAAGGTTCATTCACCGGATGAGTTTGTGGGAAAAAAGACGCTGATACTGTTCTGGAGCAGCCATTGCGAGGCATGCCACACGGAACTTCCTGAAATGGAAGCGCTGTCCAGGGATCGCGAGGATGTTAACATAATCCTTGTGAACCTGGGTGAGGACGAGGCGGTCGTAAGACAGTTTGTCCAGGACTTCGCTCTCACCCTCCCCGTGTTCCTTGACTCCGGAAAAATCGTCGGGAACCTGTATAATGTCGTGTACACACCGGCCGCCTTTTACCTGAACAGCGACGGGACCGTGTATTTCAAGTACGAGGGTGCCATGACGCGCGGTGAAATCGAGGAAGTTCTCAACAAGATGAAGTGAAGGGCGCTTGCCCGTTAAAAGGATCTATGCCGAGATTTACTGTTCATCAATTACGGAAAAATTGTTGTGTATCAGGTTCTTTACGCTTCCCGGGAATTTTTTGACCTT
Organism: Spirochaetales bacterium; assembly: GCA_016928415.1. Taxonomy (GTDB): domain Bacteria; phylum Spirochaetota; class Spirochaetia; order SZUA-6; family JAFGRV01; genus JAFGKU01. The sequence continues at coordinate 2,994 of JAFGKU010000148.1, read as the reverse complement.
GCCTTTTATAAAGGCCTTCACGGTTTTTATTCCCCATACCGGTTCATTGTTAATGAGAAATGTTATGAATTTTTCGATGAGTTCAGGATCGGCTGTTTCCCTGTCAATATGCATTTCAGAAACATCGATACGCAAAGTACGCCCCGTTACATCGGGATTCCTGATAACTTTTCTTGTTTCATTGGATCTTAATTTTGTCTTGCCGAATGTCACGATAAGCCGGTGGTTTACTTCATGCATGGGCAAGAGCGCGTGGCAATGAATGCATAGATTCTTTTTGCATAATGATCGTCTCTCATTTTCATTTAATCCATGAATTGTGCCGAAAAAGTAAGACCATTCCACGGATATTAAAAATTGAACAAAATATTTTAAATTGGCCCCGGCTATATCGCTTTTGGAATTCAGCCTCAGGCAGAGGTTGCCCAAACCGAGATTATGTGTGCATATTCTGTCGTATATATGCCTGGCAGCCAGCACTTTAAAATAGAAGACGCCGATAAGCATTCCCATGGATTTATTCAGCAGGTTGCCCAGAGAATTAATCAGGGCGCCCCATGAAATATAAAAAATGAACTGGAAAACCTGAAGGAGTACGGTCGACTGGACGGCCCATGTAATGGCAATAGCAATGGTACTGTCGATTACCCGGTCGGGGCTTTGGTGCGAATTTATAATCTTCAATGATTCTACATCGAAACTGATACGCTCAAAAAAGATTAATGTGGATATAATCATCGCTGCTGTTAAAAAGGTTGCCTGGCATTCCACGGCGTTTGTTTTAAACTTTTTAGCTAAAGGATACGGCCAGTCAACTAAATACCGGATCAGAAGCGTGATGCTCGTATTGAGTATGATAAAAATGAGAACATAAACCATGTGAAATTCATAAATGCGTCCCAAATCTCCCGGGGCAATAAAGCATTGCGGGAGCAGGGTAATACTTAAGAAACAAAAACCGAGATATATCAACCAATAAATGAACCCCGGAATTTGAGGTATCCCGGGTTCTTTTCCCTGGTGATTGTACGTGATCAGTAGTTTGATGGCAATTATCACCAGATTGAAGATGAGCAGAGATATGACCGCTACAATGACCGTGAGAGCAAAGTTATCGAAATTTATATTCATTATTTTTTTTCTTTATCCTTTTCCATATCCCTCAATACCTCTGTAATCCATTCAAAGCGGGATCTTCCCTGTTCGCAGGCCGTTTGAATGTGCGCAATGAATTCTTCACCTTCAGGAATTATTTTCAAGGTTTTCTTGAGAAACGAGGCAAAGGCTTTTTCGTTTTTTTTCTTGTTGAACAAAGAAAGAACGGTGTGAATGACATGACTCTTTTGATTGTCTTCAAGCTCACTGAAGCCGGTTTTAAACCAATCGGGCTTTATTTTGCCCTTATAGGCCAGGGTGAAAAATTTGCTCATAAACTCAATCTGCGGCAGTTTTTTTGCGTGCAGTTTTGAAAACAGGGAAGCGGCAAGTTTTAATTCCTTTTTTTCGAGCCTGTGCTGCTTCTGCCATTCAAAAAAATACATGGCAAACTTCCATTCCAGCTGCTCGTCGTTTCGATTCCTGATAAAATCGAGGAAATGCAGGAAAAGCACCGGAATGCGTACTTCCTGGTAGGTGAACTTTTTGTTCATGATCAGTTCGTCGATGTCTGCAAACATCCTTTCAAGCAGGCTCGCAGAAGCAAAGAGAAGGTCCAGGTCAGGATTTTTCGCGGAAAGGATCCATTTGATTATCTGACGGTTAAGGGCAGTGTCATTTTTGGCAAGTACCTGGGCAAGGATCTGCCCTGATGAAAAAACCTGCGCAAAGCTGTTGAAACTCATTGTACCGGAAAAGGCGCTTAAAATTTCCACATCATTGTGGTTCAAAATATAGGAAAGAATTTCCTTCTTGAAAAGGTCATAAAATTTCTGCCGAACCTCGGGGTTTTGCCTGTTGATTTGCTGAAGAAATGCTGACGTGTCCCTGGTAAAAATATCAAACATACCGAGCAACCCGTTTATCAGGGACGGCGAATCCTTCATGAAAAGCCGCGAAAGATTGTCGGCAAGTTCGGCCCGGGGAGAGGTTTGCAGGTTAACTTTTATGGATCCGGATGCCAGGTTCCATTCGATGCCCGGTACCGTGTGGAGCGTAAACAAATCGTCAGGCGGCAGGCTGAATATGGCGACCGGCAGTGCGGCCCCGTATCCGTAAGTATCGAATCCGAGTGACTGCCTGATGCTGAAGGGAGAAAGAGTATAAATTGTATGAAGGGCGTTAAAAATGTCATTTTCGCCTGCCCGGGCCATCACCGGTTTCCCGTGCTTCGGGAATGCAAAAAGCGCGGCGAGAAGAATACTCATCTGTGTTTCGTCAATGGCAGGTTTTGAAGAATTCGGGGTATCGAATCCCCGGGCTTCCATGGTTAAAGGAGTCAGCGATGCGGGTTGAGAGGAGAGGAAACAGCCGGAGGCTATCAACGAACGGATAACGTTGACAGGATGGTAATCCCAAGCCTTGAAATCGTCCCGGGTCATGATGAAATTATGAAAAAAATAATTGCCGTCCCGCCCCATTGAATCCTTCCCTGCATAAATACCCCTGCCAAACACAAACAGGTCATCAATCCTGTAAAAAACGTATTTAACGGGATTATTTCCGGTTGGTTTCGCCATCATTGTTTCGGGGAGAAAATACAGGGAATTCTGCTCAAGCTCTATTATCTGGCCCTCTGTCAGCCCTTTCGTCACAGCCACGGTCGTGAATTCCCTTTCACCGCTTGTATAAATATGCTGTTCAAATTGAGTGGTCATATATCGCCCCCTTCATCTTTCAAAAACATGTACTTTCAATTATAGACTACCAATCTCTATTTCCTATCTTCTATCTTCTATCTTCTGTCTTCTATCTTCTGTCTTCTGTCTTCTGTCTTCTGTCTTCTGTCTTCTGTCTTCTGTCTTCTGTCTTCTGTCTTCTGTCTTCTGTCTTCTGTCT
>JAFGKU010000147.1 GCA_016928415.1 Spirochaetales bacterium | reverse complement strand
TTTTTAGATGTCAATTGTACAGTAAAAACATCCTCCTGTCAACCGCGGATGGCCGCGGACAAGAGCGGATGCCCCGCACGGGCCCACCCCGCGGATTCTTGACGGACGGAAGTGATGCTGGAACTTATTAAACCTAAGGTTGTGAAAGGTAAGCGATTAACCCCTGCGGGAGGGTGGGAGTGTTTTTTTCGTTATTGGTCTTCTGAACCGGCATATTCCGCCGCTTCTTTCATGTACGCAAGCGCTTCCCGTATCCGGTTCACTTCTTCGAATCCGTAGGAAATTCGGAGCTGGTATTGTCCCTCATCCAGCATGCTGCCTTCGGGATGCACGCAGAATTCACCCGGTATATACAGCACGACAGGTTTTTTAGCCGCCTGCCTCCCGTCAATATCCTCCTCCCCTGTATTACGTACCAGGTAGTTGAAAAAAGAGGAATTCTCGCAGGTTTTGATGTTTTTTAAAGTGAGGTAATAATAGAAACCGGCCTGTCCTCCGCGGTATTCTTTCGTATAACAGCCCAAATATTCATTTAACCATGCCTTGACCGCCAGGGCCTTTTCCCTGTATCCCCTGTTGACGCTTTTCACCTGTTTCTCGATATGACGGTCCAGCAAGTAGCTTGCCATTTCCTGGCAAATTAACGGGGCGCTGAAGCCGGCGTCACTCGTTTTCTGAATCATGGAATCGACAAACGGCTCGTTTGCACCTATCATGTACCCGACCCGCAGACCGGGAGCCAGTATTTTGGAAAGCGTTCCCAACTCATAAACGACGCCGGTATCATCATAAAGCAATCCCGATTCCAGGGGTTCCACATCAGGGTCATGCACGAGGTCTTCATACGCCTTGTCAAAAAATATGGGGATCTTTTTTTTATACCTGACCGAGAGTTCCGCGGCAAGATGAACCAGTTTTTTTTTTTCTTCATTCGCCATTATCGTGGCTGTCGGATTGTTTATGGTAACAAAATAGAAAAAACTGATATCCCTGCATGATTCGCCCAATTCCTCGAGCCTGGTTTTTACCGAATCGGCGTGAATACCGTCGTTTTCCTCGGGTACGGTGATGATTTTGAAGCCGTTTCTCATGAGGAAATTGCAGTAAATGTAGTACATGGGGTCGGATGTTATTACGATACCCGGTTTCAATACGTGCGCGATGCCCTCAAGCAGGCTCGTTGCCCCGTCCGGGCCAATGATGATTTCCTGTTTATTCAATATATCGGAGGAGAGTCCGCCGATTTTATGTTTAATATAATATTCCCTGATCGAATTGATTAAATTTTGCGAACCCTTTGGCCCGCCATAGTTCAGGGCCTTGTTGTATTTTTTAGGATGATTGATTACATACTCCATGGATTCCATAATCAATTTTCTTGGAATCGTATTTTCATTGACGTACCCCACGCCCAGGTTGATGTCGATGCCGTCCCGGAAATTTTCGGAGAAAGAAGACATCATCCTGTTTACCGGAGACGGGTATCGTGAGAGTTTGCCGTAATTTGAGAGAGTAAAGGACTGTATTTCCGATTCTTTCATGGATGTCATTATTGTATGTAATAATACTATAATATACAAGTGCCCGCGTACTGCAGATCACCGCGGAGGATAGCAGATCCCTTATAGGAGCGGCATTCGGCAGATAAGGCACCCATGTTTCAACCGGCTGCATTGGTGTGGGTGTGGGTGTAAAAACAGCGCCCGGGTCAGGCGTCGGTGTGGGTGTCGAACTTGCCCGCCTTCTGGCATCGGCGGATACGGCGGCCAGTAAGGTAAGACAAATACAGATAATAATAATTTTCCACATTTTTAATTTTTTCATTATATTTCCTCATTTTTTCTGATTTTTACTTGTCAAATATTGTAACCCTGTTTGTGAAAAAATGATAGTAAAATTTTTATGCTTGATAACTATGAATATTTCATAAGTTCGTTATGAAATATTCATACCAGGTATTTGCTTGTATTATAATTAAATAACTGATTGTTAATAAAGAAGGTGTTATAGGCTATGAAATTTTCATAACGTCAATCATGGAGCAAGATTTTAATTCTTTATATTATAATGATTTAAGATTATATCGTAGTTGGCCTCTTTCTTGCTTATATAATGAGAGGAGATAATTTATGGATAGAAAAAGTAATTCAGGATTTTCTCTCAAAACATTTTCTATTAACGTTGTAATAAAATAGCGATTTATTGATTTATACTATACTATAGGGTGCTCCTGGCCGCGGGTTGCCGCGGTCGGGAGCGGATACCCGGCCGCGGATGGCCGCGGAGGAAGAGCGGAGCCCTGCACACGGGCATACCCCCGTGGATTCTTACCTGACGAAACCGCTGCTTTAGTGAATTACACAATAACTTACGTTCTCTGAGCTTTTGTCCCCTGCGGGCGTTTAGGAGTGTTTGTTGGATTGAGATATGGCGAGGCCGTTTTTAAGAACGACCTCGCTTTTTACTTTTATACAGGCTAAATTAGTTAACACTGTTGGTTAACGCCGGTCCCGGGTAAAGGGTGTGGATGCCGGCGTCACTATTTAGTAATGGTGATATCCTTCACCTTCTGGTTCGTACCGCCATATTCCACGTTGAAGCAGAAATAGGTTGTGTCGCCGTAACCGATTTGATAGGTAATTCGTTCAGTGGTAATCACCATGAGTGCCATACCGGTCCATCTTTCAATTTTGGTTCCGACGGTCAGGTTAGACAGGAATGTGGTTCCATCGGGATTGATACCGGCGCCAACCGCGATAATTCCCGGGTCAGCCACCCTGAAACCGGATGAAGAAAAGGTTATATCCACATGTATCAGACCGTTTTCACGTTCGGGCACAATGTTTACCTGGGCGGCACTCGGCAGGTACGGTACCCATGTTTCAACCGGCTGTGTCGGTTCCGGTGTGGGTGTGGCTGTGGCAACAGTACCAGGTGTCGGTGTGGGTGTTGTACGTGACCGCCTTCTGGCATCAGCGGATACAACGACCAGGAAGATACAACAAATACAGACAAAAATTACCTTCCACTTTTTTATACTTTTCATTTTTTTCTCCTCAATATTGTTAACACGATCCTTGAACAGGGACCGGTGTTATGTAAAATTTCCTGTAAGTTATTGTACCCCCATTTGCGAAAAAAAGAAAGTAGAATTTTCTTAATATGCGTGCCGCGGCTGGTTTACTGCGTAACGAGCCAGTCTTTGGCGTCATCTATTGATTTAGCAAAATGGATGTCCCTTTTAATGGCCCGGGCAATGATCATTTGAATGCCCTTTATGCCAACCGTTGCCCTTGCTTTTGAAATACCATTTGTATGTTCCGCAAGCTCATCAAACCTTTTTTTTATCGGTTCAATTATGTAACAACCGGTGACATCCGTGATCGTATAGATAGTTCCGGGATTTTCTTTATGTTTCATTATTTCTTTTTCCATTGCCTCAATACGTTCCAGGAATTCCTCTGTATTCTTTGTACCGCTAAAACAGGCATATAAAATTTTCTTGCCTTTATGATCAAGCCAATTCAAATTTTCACTCATTTTAATTTCCTTTCATTTCTGAATGTAATAAAATTCCCGGAGAAACGAATCCCTCCTCGAATTTGTTAAAAACAAGTGCATCTTTGTTTTCTGGATACTATGCGTCCTTATCAAGCAGAAATCCTTCTTCGAGATAACCGAATAAATAGAACCCGCCCTCACCCTCATAATCGTTTATGACCATAATCTTATTGGGTAAATCTATATACACATTCATGGTACCATTCTCAAACCAGTTAAAATATCCCGGAGTTTCATAACCTAAACTTACTTTATAAGAGATCTCGCCATTATTATAAATTTTGTATAAAAAACCAGTGACATTAATTACACTAAAACTGAACATTCTATCCAGACGCAGTCTGTATAATTCATGGCGGATATCATTATTCTTATCGTTCCTATGATCTTCATAAAGCCATGTTCCACTGTCGTTTGATATATAGTCGTTCTTATTTTCTATCCAATCCCAGAAAGTTACCATGCTTCTGACATTTATTTCCTCGAGTTTTTTCTTGTATTCGGTACAGTCGGTATATGCAATTTTTGCCGTAGAAAATTCTTCCATTCTTTCCCTTAGGGTTTCGCAACCGGAGAAGATAAATATTATGAAAAGAAAAATTAGCCAATATCTGATAAATGTAATTTTCATAGTGCAGTTCCTCCTTTATATTCACCGACAGCCTGTGAACGTAGTGGTGCATAGAACTGGAATGGACGGCTTAAAACTTTACCGGTGTTACATATATTTAAAATGATAAGTAATGTTATGGATACATGCAAGCAATTTAAAGGGGAAATTGGGGGGAATGAGGGGGTAATATATGACCTGTGTCCAAGATTACTGTGGCCTTCCGCGGTCGGGGATTCTTGCCTGACAAAACCGATTCTTATACGAGCTACGCGATCACTGATGTGTTTTGAGCTATTACCCCCTAATGGTGTCCGGGAGAATCTGTTGGGTTGCCAAAAGAAAAGGTCAAAGTACAATCGTAAAGTGAATTAAAAACAACTTGCAGAATTCAATGGGTTTTTTTACCATTAAAACATGGGGAATTCTGAAATTCCCCGCTTTCCATAATTACACCGGCGGCATGGATTGAACCGGGCTCCGTTTTAGGGGAGGATTTTATGAAAAAAATAAAAGGGATTGTTTTTATACTGTATGTGTATATTCTGTTTTCTGCGGGAACCGTATATCCCCAGGCAAGGGACACATTGTTTGTGGTGGCGATTGTTCCGGATTCCCCGGAAACGGCCGCGGGAATCGAGTTTGGACTTGTGAAGGACAAGGCGCTTATTTCCGACTTTGCTGACATGATGGTGAAGTACGGCATCGTCCGGAAGAAGCAACTGGTCCTGCTGGACGGGAGGCAGGCGACGAGGGATAATTTCCTTGGAGAACTGGGCTCTGTGAATCCCGGGAAAAATGACCTGTTGTGTGTGTTTGTCACCTGTCACGGCGGATTGTGGGGACAAACGAAAAGCCAGTTTTTCGCGCTGCAGGAAAGTTCGATTTCCAGGGAAGAATTGAATGACATCATTCTTGGAAAGAAATCGGATTTCAAGATGCTCATCACGGATGCCTGCGCCAATTCCTCCGACAATTACATAGTAAAATCCAGGAAGTTTTCCGGGCTTTCAGAGCAGTCCGTTGAAAATCTTAAAAGGCTTTTCGGATATAAAGGGTACTTCAGCATGTCGGCATCAACGGAGGGAAAGGTGGCATGGATTTATGATTTTGGGGGTGCGTTCATTTATTCATTGCTGAAAAATGTTCTTGGTTCGGCTCCGCCTGATGACTGGCAGGGAGTGGTGGACAAGACAGAGCGTCTGGTTGACGAGATAAACGAGCAGCATCCGCGGGCGTATTCCATTCCCACCTTGTCCGGAACGGACGAGAGGCCGGATTCGGAATATGTCCTTTATAATCCCGATTACAAGGAAGTGACCTGGGATTATGACCGTGGTGAGGAAAAAAGAGCGCTCAAGGGCCTGTGGGAATTCAATGACATGAGCAATCCCCTTACCGCCTCGATGGGGAAAGACCTGGTATTGAAAGGAACCCAATTCTTTGTACAGGGAACAGGACCGGGCGACGGTGCTGTCCGGATTGGCAAGGGGAGCTATTTTATCTGCGAACACGGCTTCAAACCGGAACCGGGGTCCCGTTCGGTGAACCGGTATTCCATCGTCATGGACGTGAGGATACAGGATCCCGAGATTTACCACAGCCTGTTTCAGACCAATGAAGCAAACGTCAATGACACCGATTTCTGCATTCGTAAATTCGACGGGTTGATGGGGATTTCCATGGCCGGGTATTCGCAGAAATCGGTCAAGCCTGGTCATTGGTACAGGCTCGCCGTCACGGTGGACAATACTCGGAACGTGTTTTACGGCTACCTTGACGGTGAAAAAATTCTTGACGGGGTTCCCCAGGAAAAGGACGGCCAGTTCTCACTCGGGAAAACAATCCTTTTTTTTGCCGACGATGACGGCGAAGACGGCCTGATCGATGTCTCCCGGATTCGCCTCTATGACGTGGCCCTGCATCCTGAAACAATAGCAGGCCTTGGACGCCTCGGGCCTTCAGATGAAAAGCCCGTCATGGACAGGACTGTTGAAAAGGCGATGGTAGGCCTGTGGGAATTTAATAATTCGGCAAATCCTCTAAGGGCGACGGTCGGTAAGGATCTTGTCCTGTACGGCAGACACAAGGTGATACCGGGTAAAAGACAGGGTGACGGTGCAGTGCAAATAGGGGAGGGGAGTTATTATTCGGCGGTTCACGGCATCCCGGCATCCCCATCATTCAAATATGTAAACGCCTACACGCTGTTTTTCGACATCCGGGTGCCTGACCGTAAAAAGTATTACGCGTTTTTCCAGACCAATGAGGACAACCTCAATGATGCCGAAGTCTTCGTTGGGGTGAATGACGGCAAGATCGGCGTTTCGGCGACAGGGTATTCCGATGCTTCTATTATTGCCGGTAAATGGACCAGGATTGCCGTGGCCGTGGATACCGCCAAAGACCTGTGCGATTATTACATGGACGGTAAGAAAATCCACCATGGCACCGGGCAGGCGGTTGACGGGCGTTTCTCGTTATCGGAGGGAATTCTCTTTTTTGCCGACGACAATGGCGAAGACGGTGTTATCGATGTCAGCCGCATAGCGATGTATAATTATGCCCTTTCAGGTACGGAAATAGGGACCATGGGTACGGTTGACACCGCGGATAAAAATACGGCCGTCAAGGAAAAGGGATACGACGTGACGGTCGCCTCTTCGTCCTTGAAAGGTTTGTGGGAATTCAATGATTCCGGCAATCTTCTGAAGGCGACCAGGGGAAGCAACCTTGTCCTGAAAGGGAAGCATTCCATTGTCCGGGGGCCGGGCAATCAGGGTAATGCCGTCCGGGTAGGGAAAGGAAGCTACTATGAGTACCGCGTAGATTCAGTGCCCGATCGGGGTGATAAATCAATAAACAGGTATACCATCGTCATGGATGTCAAAATAGGAAGCCTTGATGAGTATCACACTCTTTTTCAGACGAACGGGGGCAATGCCAATGACGGCGATGTGTTCATCGAGAAGGGAACCGGGAAGGTTGGCGTCGCTGATACCGGTTATTCGAATGCTGCGGTGAGACCGGGTGCATGGTGCCGGATAGCAGTTGTCGTCGACAACCGTCACGGCATTTTCGATTACTATCTCAATGGGAAAAAAATTTTAAAGGGAGAACCGCAGGCGGCCGACGGCAGGTTCAGTATAGACGACAGGCTGCTCTTTTTTGCCGATGATGACGGCGAGGACGGTACCATTGATGTGGCGGCAATCGCCTTTTATGATTCGGCGCTGGGTGAAAAGGAGTTGGGGGAACTGGGGGGTATATAGAAGGTTATTATGAGTATTCAAAATAGTTTTCCAAAAGGATTTTTAAAAAAATATAATTTCAGCGATAAGAAAGAAATAAAATTTATTCAACTATCCACAGGTTTTTTAAAACTGGATTATCATACGGACAATGATATTGCATTCTTGGGAATAGTATCTTTTGTTTTAAAAGATAAAGAGGATTCCTTTGCGCTTGGTAACAGATTGAAGTTTATTTTTTCTTCAATTGGAAATTCTTATGAAACAGTCACCTTTATCTCTGAAAATGGAGTGTCAGGAACTCAATGGCATAATGGTAAAGTAATATGGGGGCATACCTATGATGATGATTCTCAACCCTCCAAAGGATGCGAAATAAGTCTTGATGATTGGATAGACGAATGCATTGACATCATGATTAATCCGGACGATGAATTGGTTGATGAATATAAAAGAATAGAATAAGGTGCCGCGGATGGTCGCGGTAGAAGAGCGGATATCCCCGCACAGGCCTACCCCGCGGATTCTTGCAATCGCACGGGACACCAAAACGCTAAAGCTTTTTTATGCAAACGCACAGGACCCGTAATCGGCAAGCGAAGCGATTCCAGCTATCGCTGTAGCGATTCTTGCCAACGCACAGCACCTGTAATCGGCAAGCGAAGCGATTCCAGCTATCGCTGTAGCGATTCTTGCCAACGCACAGGACCCGAATCGCTGTAGCGATTCTTGCCTGACGAAACCGATGTTTATGCGAGTTACTCACTCGCTGACGTATTATAAGCTTTAGTCCCCTACGGGTGTCTGGGAGTATCTGTTGGTTTACTGATTTTCGACAAACCATTCGATGTATTTATTAATTCGGCCTGACAGGTAATACGGTATGCTTAATAGCCTGTATGGTTTGCCTTCAGGAGTTTTCAGGCTGTCAATTTTGAGAATTCCGTTATACATGCGTACCGCGAATGAATGTTTACAGTTGTTTATAAATTGATGAAGGGAACGTAACGTGCCTTCCTTGCCCGATTTAATTTCTATGGGAATGATTAAATCCTTATACGGGATCACGAAATCGACTTCCGCATTGGATTGCTTTTTTTCACGAACCCAGAACATCGGCTTTGCCGGTTCCAGGACATTCAATGAAATAATTTCCTGGGCGCAGATATGTTCGGTAATTATGCCTTTATACACGGAATTCAAGTCCGGCACGTTTATAATGGATTGCTGTAATCCGTTGATGTGGTTAATAATCCCCGTGTCCAGAAATTGAAGTTTCGGTGATTTTTTCATGTCAGGTATGGCAGGTAATTCTACCGATGTGGTCGGTCGCAGGAAAGTAATCAGCATTGTCTTTTCCAGGATCAGCATCACTTCGCTTATTTCTCTGGAAGAATAATTCGATTTCCCGAATCCGGCGTACTTAATCCGTTTGCCTGCCTCATAAGGAATGGTATTGATGGCATGCCTTATAATATTGGCTGTTTTGTTATCCCTGGCATATTTTTCAATATCTTCCAGGAAAGTGGCAATCAATGCCGAATGAATTTGATTGGTTTTGACTATGTCATTGGAAGAGGAAACATAGGTTTTTACCGCTTCCGGCATACCGCCTATTAGCGTATATCTGTGAAAAAGGTTTATAAGCTTCTGATGCCCGTATTCTTTTATGGGTAATTCCCCGTACAACGCGGCTGTCAGATTCTCTTCTGTGGCCCACAGGAATTCCTCAAAGGAAAATGGATGTAAAAACAAAAATTCTACACGTCCAACGGGAAACGTAATATGTTTTTCAAGAAGAGTTTCAAGCAGGGACCCGGCGGCAACAACATAAAGTTCAGGTCGCTTTTCGTAGAAATACCGTAACTGTTTAACGGCGTTCGCCGAGTTTTGAATTTCATCTATAAAAATCAGAATTTTTTTATTACCTAATGACAGGTTTTTATAAAGGAATATCGAAGATAAATAGTCTTCAAAAGGCAGATCCCTGTCAAATAATTGTTTTTCGCTTACATTTTCCAGGTTAAAATAAAGATATTGGTCGAAATTCCGAGCAAAATCGTTAATTAAGGTGGTTTTGCCCGTTTGACGTGCTCCCCGTAAAATTAATGGTTTACGGTTTGATTTTCCGGCCCATTCTGTCAAGTTATCTGTCAATTTCCTTTTAAACAAACTTATTTCCCTTCAAATATTAAATTTTGAACAAAGTCAACCCAATTTTGGTGAATTTTTAACCTAAAGTCAAGGCATTTTAGGGATTTGGTGTATAAAATAAAGTACCGCGGGACCGCGGATGGCCGCGGAAGAAGAGCGGATGCCTGCGCACGGGCCTACCCCCGCGGATTCTTACCTGACTATACTGTCGCTTTAGCGAGTTACACATTTCCTTGTGTTTTGTCAGTTTTAGTCCCCTATGGGTGTCTGGGAGTATCATGTTTTT
>JAFGKU010000146.1 GCA_016928415.1 Spirochaetales bacterium | reverse complement strand
TACCATGCAAGAAGAACAAAGACAAATACTGGAAATGCTCAAGGAAGGAAATATTTCCGTGGATGAAGCTGAAAAGCTCATTAATGCCTTGAAAGAGGGGGCGAAAAAAAGAAGTGCCGGGAATACCGGGAGTACGGGGTCGAACAAGGATAACTTTGGAGCGGTTCTTGACTCGATAAAAGACAGCATATTGAATATAGGCCCGGTTATTTCAGAGAGTCTGTCCTCGATCGGCCCGATTATCGGGACAACCATAAATGAAGTGCTGACCAACCTCAACATTACCGGAGAAGGGATTGATGTTTCGGAGATGGACCCGGTTGATATTTCATCCCGCCGGTTTGAAATGGAGGAGGGTTCAGAACTGATTGTCATCAATAAATTCCTGGATAAAAAGGAACCTGCAGGCAACCTTGCTCTGAACGGGACGGACGGGACTGACTGTTCATTCCATACTGAAGACGATACCGTGGTTCAGGTATACAGGAAAGACAGACGGTATTATTTTTTCTGGGATTCCGGCGATGTACGGATTCTGGTTCCGAAAACGGTTAATTCCATAAACGCCCATTCCCTGAGCGGTGACATAGAAGTACGCGACGTTTCTGCCTTAATGAAACTCAAAATAATGAAGGGTAAAATAGATGCACAGGGCCTGCACAGGGGATTTACCTTGGAGAGCATGAACGGTGATATATTGCTGCGGATAGACAATGACTGGTCCGGTAATTCCTCCGCATCGTCCATGATGGGTAATGTGACTGCGTTATGCGGTGAAGGCAATGCCGTTATTTTTAACTGCGAAACATTCCGCGGTGATATTGCCGTTGATGAGGGATTGGGTGTGATTAATTCCCGGACCGATTTTCCTTTTCCCAGGAAAACTGTCTCCCTGGGTGAGAGGGAGCACAGCACGCTGAATTTAAAAACAATGAATGGTAATATTGATATAAAAAGGGGTGTAGAATGAGTGAGCCGAATGCCATACAGACAAGCTGCCCGTCCTGCGGCGCAACCATGCGAATTGTGAAGCTGGAATGTCCCGTGTGCGCCACCGAAGTAACCGGGTTCTTTACGCCGTGTCCGGTGTGTCAGCTTGAGGCGGGAATGCGAAGCCTGTTCGATGTTTTTCTCAAGGCAAGGGGAAACCTCAAGGATGTTCAAAAAAGCCTGGGAATATCCTACCCGACCGTTCTGAAGCGGATCGAGGAAATGTTTGCAAGCCTGGGCAAGGGGTCGGAACTTCCTGATGCCCGGGTCGTGCTTGAAAAGCTTAAGAACAAGGAAATAACGGTTGAACAGGCGGAAAAAATGCTCAAAGGTGAGAGCGTCGATGACTGATGCTCCAAAGAAGCTGTTCAACCGGAATTTCCTTCTCCTCTGGCAGGGGCAGTTCATCAGCCAGATGGGAACGCAAATGGCCATTATCGGAGAAATTTTCTGGGTCAAGCATTCCCTCCACATGGCCACACTGGTTGGCCTTACCAGCATTCTGTGGACGTTAACGACGATACTGTTCGGACCCATCGGGGGCTCCTTTGCCGATACACATTCACGGAAGAAGATAATTGTTCTCTGTGATATTTTGTCCGGGATCGGGTTTTTTTCGCTTTCAATCGTTATTTTTACAATGCCGGATGCTCTCTGGCTCATATTCGGATTAATCATCACGCTCGCCATAATCAATGGGATCATTTTTTCCGCATTCAATCCCGCCATCCAGGCATCCGTCCCTGACATAGTTCCGGCAAGGGACCTTCAACGTGCGAATTCTATAACGAGTTCCTCGTATCAGATTTCCGTTTTGGTCGGACAAAGTCTTGGAGGGGTTATATTCAAGGTCATCGGTGCGCCGTTCATGTTCCTGGTAAACAGTCTTTCCTTCTTATACTGCGGTATTACCGAATCGTTTATTAAATTACCCGACAGGACAAAGAAAATGGCCAAAGGTAATTTGAAAAAAACAATCAGGGCACACATGGCAAACATTGCGGAAGGGCTGAAATATATTTTCTCAAACAAGGGGCTTCGAAGCAGCTTGACGACTATTGCCGTGCTTAATTTTTTTTCAAGCCCGATCATAGTCCTGCTTCCGTTTTTTGTTGAAGACACGCTGCACATCGGGGCGGAGTGGTATGGATTTTTCATGGGAGGGTTCGGGATGGGCGCCATCGTCGGCTATATACTTACCGGAATTCTTGACCTCAAAGGAAAGGTAAAAAGTTCGGCTTACGTGTTCAGCATTACTGTCATGGCTGTTCTTGGCATTATTTTTGCCTTGAGCGGTAACCCTGTAATATCCCTGATTGCTTTTACCCTGATAGGTATATTAAAACGGGTTTGTGAACATAACGTTTACCACGGCACTGCAGATACAAACTCCCGCTGAAATAAAGGGCAGGGTTTTCGGCGTCATGGGAACAATCATAAGCGGTCTTATGCCTCTCGGAATGGGGATATCTGCCATAGTAGCGGACCTGTTAAACCGTCAGGTTTCTTTCATATTTCTTTTCTGTTGTATCGTGATATTGCTTTTCTCCATTTTCATCTTCAGAAACAGGGAGATGCGCCAATATATTGCCTGTTCTGAAGCACCTGAGGAGGCATCCGTAAAAGTGAAGGGGGAAGCACCAAAGAGCGTTTCCGCCTCTGCTGAATAAAAAAAATATTCCTGTGATTTGATAACCCCTGTTTCCGGATTTAAGCTGGATGCAGGGGTTTTTTTGGAATTTCAATAAGCCGCCACGAAAATTGGTGAATTCTTTTTAATTTATCTTGACAACTGTCACGATAAATGTTATATTAATGTCGAGATAAGGAGAAAAGATATGTATAATATCGAAACTTTGGCCAAGCTGACCGGTTTGACCAGAAGAACCATCCGGTACTACATCCAGAAAGGACTCCTGGACCCCCCTGAAGGCGGGGGAAGGGGTTCGTATTATACGGACAGTCATGTTGAACAGGTGAAAAAAATCAAGACGCTTTCTGAGCAGGGTGTGCTTCTCATTAAAATGAAAGAAGTAATGGAGGGGAATACCCCTTCGGAAGAAAAGGATGATTTCAAGGACCTCGCCATTACGCGATGGGAACGGTGTCATCTTGCACCCGAAGTCGACCTTGTGTATGGTCCGGGAATTTTTTCACTGGAGGATTTATCGGAAATCAGGCAATTTATGATCGAGCTTATGAACAGGAGGAAACAATGAGCATAAAACAAGCCATGTTATTTGTAAAGGAAGATTCAAGGCAGGTAGCCCTGAAAGGCGTATCCATAGATGTAGAGGTTAAAGAATTTGCCGGGATCACCACCCTCACCCAGGAATTCGAGAATACTGAGGAAAAGGCCATTGAGGCGGTATACCTTTTCCCTGTAGAGGAATCGGCCGCAGTCATAGGATTCGAAATTGAAACAGGGGGGAGAACCATAAAAGGCATCACTGAAGAGAGGGAAAAGGCCTTTGAGATATATGATAAGGCTATTGAAGAAGGGAATGCCGGTTTTCTTTTAGACCAGGAACTCGGCGATGTGCTGAACATCTCGGTGGGCAATATCCTTCCCGGCCAGAAAGTGAAGGTTACATTGCGTTATGTAACCGGATTACCCATTAATGACGGGGTTATGCGCCTGCAAATTCCCGCGTCGGTAAGCCCGCGCTATATTCCTGCCGGTACGGACCCTGTTAAGGCGGATACCCTGTCTTCGCCGTATTCGCTCGATGCCCCTTATAAACTTTCGCTGAACGTAAATATACGGGCGGAGGGGATAGAGGAAGTGGTTTCTCCTTCCCATAAGATCATAACCGAACAGATGGAAGGCGGATTAAAAGCCGGGTTGGCCGATAAGTGTGCCGCATTGGACAGGGACTTCATTCTTGAGATCAGGCTGAACCATACAAAAGACCCGGTGTGTGTTCTGGCGGAACATGAAAACACGGAAAAGGCCGTTCTTTTAAGGTTCTTTCCCGAATTTGACGAATTCGCGCCCCAAAAGGAATCGAAATCAGAGGTCATTTTCATTCTCGATTGTTCGGGGTCCATGGGAGGATCATCTATCAAGGAAGCGAAAGAAGCCCTGGACATTTCACTCCGCTCGTTAAACAAGGGGGATCTTTTCAATATTATACGGTTTGGTTCCACTTATGAAGTGTACAGCAAGGAACCGGTCTCATACAATGAGAAAACGTTTAAAAAGGCCATTGCGTACATTAATTCAATTGATGCCAACCTGGGCGGTACGGAACTGCTTGCGCCTTTTCAGTTTGTTTGCGGAATGCCGGTAGTAAAGGGTTATACCCGCGATGTAATATTATTGACAGACGGTGAAGTGAGTAATCCGGATGCGGTAATCAAGCTTGCCGCATCAGCCAGTGACAGGCTTCGGGTTTTCACGTTTGGCATTGGTTACGGCGCTAGTCATCACCTGGTCAAGGGAACGGCCAGGGCGACCAATGGGGCGTTCGAAATGATTCAGCCCGGCGAGAAAATCCAGCCCAAGGTGCTGCGCCAATTTTCGCGTATTTCACAGCCTTCCCTGGCCGATATTAAGGTCACGGCAGAAGGTTGCAGGCTGACACCGCCTTCGCGGTTTGCCCAGCTTTTTGAAGGGGACAGTTATTCCCTGTTTGCAAAGGTGGATGGGGATGTGCCTTCGGGGGCCGAAATTGTATTCAGTGCGCAATATCTGGACCAACCGTATAATTGGAAAGCGAAAATCGGAAGACCCGTAAAGGATAACGCCATTCCGTCCTTATGGGCTCTTTCCCGAATCAAGGACTTAAAGGAAAGCGATACAACCGGGTCCAACCAGGAGCAGAGGAAAATAAAAGCTGTCGAAAAAGAAATAACGGAATTAGGTCTCAAGTTCAATATACTTACCGAATTTACTAGTTATATAGCGATTGAGGAGAGGAAACAGAAAGACCGGACAAACGAAAGACCTGAATACCGGCGGATACCCGTTCAACTCACGAAAGACTGGCACGGCATCGGTTACGGTGAGGCGGAAGAACAGGACTTTGCCGGCCTTGATATGAGTCCGGCTTCTCCTGCCATGTATTCACAGCCCAGGAAAAGCGCCGGTGGATTGTTCACTAACCTTTTATCCGGTATTGACTTCAAAATGAAGAAAAAAACATCAGGGAAACGCGGTTCCCCGGTGGATTCAAGGAGTAAAGAGTCCGGGAAAAACGGCGGAGACTCAGACTGGTACCTCGACCTTCTCAAGACACAACAGGCTTCAGGCTGTTTTACGGGCCTTGATATTGTGGCCGAAAAACTGGGAAAAGACGCCAGAGAAATCAAGGCGTTAATCGGTAAAATGGATGCAGGGGATAAGGAACTCTGCGAAAAGATCCTGACCACTTACCTGGCAGTATACCTGCTGCACGAAGATAAAACGGCTTTCGAAGCGAGTAAGCGTGCCGTGAAAAAAGCCAAAAGCTGGCTTTCCGGGCAGGTTAAATTCACGATCGGCGGCAAACCGGTTGAGGAAGTATTGAAAAACGAATGGGGAATCGTGTTGTGACGGTTCACGGGCTGCCTTAACCGGGCAGCCCGTTTCTTTGACTATACAAGGGACGGCAAAGGTCAGGCGGAGTATTTCCAACAATGAAAAAACAATTTGTCTGTGATTTATATTTTACGCAGGATACCAAAACATTGGATTTAAAGTCTTGATTTTTACCTCTGCAAAATCAGTGAATACTCGGCGTCATCTGTGTTGGTTTAGTCAAAGCTTGACAGGTCAAATTCACCGTGACTCAGTTCGATGGTGTCGAACTGGGAATTGCGTCCGTGGCAGTCCGTTCCGTAGGTATAACGGAATCCCAGTTTGTCCGCTTCTTCCCTTACAAGCTTGTTGAATTGTTCCCTGTTTTCCCTGTAAAAGTACATTTCAATACCCCACATACCAGCGTTTTTACAGTGCTTCAGGATTTTACGGAATTGGTCAATTTCATTCCGCATTTTTTCCAAATCGAATTCAAACAGTATGCCGGGATGGGCCAGGACAGGATATCCGTTGTCTGAAAGGATAGTTTTCACGGTTTGTACCAAATCAGGTTTGGTATCCAACTCTTCCGGGAAAAGCGATGACCTGAAGTCGGATTTGAATTTTCTGTAACTGAGATCTCCGGATACAAGGCCTTTCCGGTTCAGGTAAAGATACAGGTCTACTTTGGTATAGGAAAAATGGTATTCCTTTTTTTTCAGGGGCGTGAATCCGATCTTCATTTCTTTTACTTCTTTAAATTCAAGGTCATTCCTCTTGAACAGGTCCCTGGCTTTCTCTATATAAGAAACCATTTTCTGTTCCCGTTCGTTGACAAGCTCCCTTAACAGCCTCGTGGTATGCGGACAGTCACCCCCGGGAAAATAGGCGAGGATCTCGCTGTTGAAGCCGATTTCGGGGGCTACGCAGTCTATTTCAGCTCCTTTAATGGATTTAACATCGAATGCCGTGCATGCCCTTGTAAACTCACTGGAGCCTTCCATGGAATCATGGTCGGTCAGTACGGCAAGGTCAAGACCGACATGGGCCGCGCGGGCAGCCACTTCTTCAGGCCATTGAAGTCCGTCCGAATAACGGGAATGCAGGTGCATGTTCGCTTTCATGCCTGAATATACCTTTTCCGGCTGTCATGCGCAATACTCTTCAGGTTTATCTGATATGTGAATGCTTGTTTCTTTTCAGGTCTTTCAGCCTGAAATCTATGATAATGTTTGTTATGAAATTGAGGATTTGCCTGAGGTTGTCTTTGTCGCGTGCATCCATATCCTCGTGCTCATTCAGGGTTTTTATAAGGAGCCCTGCCAGGTCATGAAGGGCAAACGCGGATTCCTTGATGTAATTTTTTTCTTCCCGTTCAAAGGCGGAATATTCCTTTACGATTCTGTTGAGGAGGAGGACATACCTGCTCAACTTGAGGGGCACATCGGAACCTTTCCAGTACGTGAGCTCCCGGAATTGATCTTCGATACCTGAAAGGGTAATCAATGAATCGGTGAAGTTCAAGGAACGGAATATGGAAAAAAGGGAGGGGAAATATTCCGTATCAACCTTTGTCAATGCCCAAAGGAGCTTTTTTATTTCAGGATTGGCGTCGGCGTGGAAATCTATTTCCTTGTACTTTTCTATCTGCTTCAAATTTCTTTCCATTATTCCTTCTATGTATTGCGTGATTTTATCCGACTGGTTCGGCGCGGAGCATTCATTTAATTTTTCCTCTTCGGTTTTTATAAGCTCGTCAATGGCGCTGATTTCCGCCATCAGGAACGTGGAAAGGTCCGAACCGTTTTTTATGGCGTTCAGGTATCTTTCGTCAAAGGCCACGCGTACATTATGTGATTTGAAAAACTGTTCACAGTAGCCGTCATATTTTTTCCTTATCTTGTCCACGACCATTTTTATTTCTTTTGAAGACAACTTTTTATACATACACTTATAATCGGAAATTTTGCCCAAAGAATCAAGGGTGTTACAGCAATTCTCAATATTCATTGGGCATTGCCCGGAGCGTTTTGACAATGATACTGTTGATCCGGCATTTAATTCCCTTGTTGACAGGGCAAATTGATATTTTTAGACTTTAAAGGAGACAGGTGAAAAATTTTGCATTCAATCTAATTGTTGAGGTGTAACAAGAGATGTCGGAAACAAATGATCCCGGAGACACATGGAAAAAGGTATTGACCCTTTATAAATTGAAACAGGAGAAATCCATTGGCGTGGAAAAATTAAAGGTTCTCCTGGAATCGCTGGCCGACGACCGGAATGTGGAAGTACCCCCCGGGGAAAAAACCGGTGAGGAAGAAGAACTGGCAAGGCGTTTTGGGTGGGAACCGGAAATGGATTGTTATGGCGAACAGGCCTTCGGCACCACGGATTTTTTTACTGTAAATGATGTGGCAATCCATGTCCTGGATAATACATCGATTCCTCCGACGGATGATACCCTCTCCCTTTTTCTGAATTTCGCCGGCACCGGTGTGTATGAAATTATAAGATGGATTAACAGGCGGTTTAATTCCCTCGAATTTGAAAAACCGGGTGCCACCTATAAGAAATACCTTTCCGCCCTGCTGAAGGCCGGGTGCGAAGATTATTACGGCCTGGTCAAGGACCGGAAGGAAGAAGACCTCGCGCCTGTTGCCAGATTTGCCGTTTCAAAGTCCATTAATTTTAATATAATCAGTGTGCTTCTCTCTGAATCTCCTCACGGGAAGGCGGCCGTTATCAAGTCTTTAGCCGTTTGCGAAGGGACTTTGGGGGAATCCATGCTGCCGTTTCTCCTCAGGATTTCCTCCGATACCGTACTCTTGCCGGAGGTGCTTGTATGCATGAAACGTATCGAGGAGGAAGGCGCCGGACTCGCGGCGGGTTATACAGCGCTTTTCGATGCTCAAGCTGTCAATGCCCTCCCCGGATGGCAGCCGCCTGAGAACATGCATGCATTGCTATTGGAAAATATGGAATCCGAAGTCAATAAAACAGCGGCTTGCTGGGAAGATGAAAAACAGGCACGGATTAAAAACCCCGACCAGTTCTATTATGATGACAGGAAGGCCCCGCTCTCTGTCCTTTCCGGAATTGACCGCGGGTGGCAGCCGATGTACGAGCTTGCCGGAAGGCTGGGGGGCGCCGCCGATATGCTTGGACTTATGCATAAGCTAATGACGGAACCCTGGCATGAAACACTGTTAAAGCTCACGGAAAAATGAATACAAATTTTTCCGTGAAAGAGTGTGATTGAAAAACGCGCCTAACTTGGTTTTGTATACGTTATCGTTAAACATTCACGCTACAAAAATCTTGATTTATTTTAGATATGGATTTATAATGGTTGCAAGATGTCAAAAAAGTTCAATTTGGATGATTTCATAGATTTCCTGGAAGAACTTGACGCTTTAAACGATATGGACGAAAAACTTTCGGCCATCATAACAAAAATAAAGGCATTGAAAGGCGTCACAGAAGCATTTATTGTAGATTTTATACGCAACATAACCATCCCGGATCATCTTTTTTTCATTGATTTAAACGCGGAATATTTAAAAGATCCGCAATCCTATTTAACGGACCTGATACCGGAAAAACCGGGCATAATCAATTATACAAAAAATACAAACCATTTCAGTTCGGCAATTACCGGTACAAACGGACATCTGCTCTGTTATCCCGTTGTATCCAAAAAACTGGGATTGACATCCGCATTGTTTATACGGGGAATGGACCTGGAAAGAATACTCAGGGAATATCAAGTCGAGTTACGGCTTTGTACTTTAAAAATAAAGGAACTTTTTGACTTTGAAAGCCTTGAAGCGAAATCGGAAAAGCAGGAGGATTTTTTCAACCTGTTTCTTGATAAAAACAGGGAAAGCCATGAATGGATCGCCGAGAAAGGGCATAAAAGCCTCATCAACTGGCTGCACCTGCCCTTTTATATATGCACGGTGGACGGTAAATTTATTTTTATCAACAGGAGTTTCTGTAAACAGCTGAATGTCAAATCCGTCGAGGACCTGAATTACCGGGACAGCCTTTTCCTGTATCCGAAGCAGAGAAAGAATGAGTTGGCCCTTATTAAGAAAAACGGGCACATCGAGGGGTATGATCTGAGTGTTCGCAATACGGACGGGACAATCATCACCATCCGGGATTCCGCTATTTTAATGGGAGCATTCATCCTGGGATTTTTTTATAACATAACCGAATTGGTAACGCTGAACCAGCAGCTGCAGGAGGCATTGGGTATGCAGGAGTTTCTCAATGACCGCCTGTTGAATTCCTCCACCCTTCTGCAAAGACTGCAGAATACGACCATCCGCTCCCTGGCAAAGCTTGCCGAGTACAGGGACGGCGAAACGGGAAACCATTTGAACAGGATAAACGGGTATTCGTCCTGCCTGATGAGGGAAGTTTATGCGCAGCAGCCGTTTGAACAGAAAATCACAGAAAGGTATATGTCGGATTTTGAGCTGTCTGCCATGCTGCATGATATCGGGAAAGTGGGTGTGCCGGATAATATCCTGTTAAAACCGGAAAACCTTTCCGCCGCAGAATATGACAGGATGAAGAATCATACCATCTGGGGATGGGCTATCCTGAACCAGGCCGACAGTGAAATGGGTGAACAATCCTACCTCACCATGGCCGCCTGCATAGCCCTCTCGCATCATGAGAGGTATGACGGCAAAGGGTATCCCCATGGACTGGAAGGTGAAAAAATACCCTTGAGCGCCAGGGTGGAATCAATCGTCGACGTGTATGATGCCCTGACCTCAAGACGGCCCTACAAGGAAGCCTGGAGCCATGACCGGGCGGTGAATGAAATACGGCTGCAGCGGAACAGGCAGTTTGACCCCGTTCTGGTGGACCTTTTTCTGAATATAGAAAACTCGATTTACAAAATGCGAAAAAAATTTTCCGAGAACAGATAATAGCCCGGTATGAAATCAGCCTTTGTTTCAATAATCGGCCGGCCTTCATCCGGCAAATCAACGCTTATCAACCGTATCTGTATGAACAAGGTTTCCATAGTCTCCGATGTGCCCCAGACAACGCGCAACAAGGTGCGCGGCGTCTATACTTCGGCGGACGGGCAGCTTGTTTTCATTGATACCCCTGGATACAATATTTCCACGAAAAAGTTCAATAATTTTCTCAAGAACCAGGCCGTTACGGCAATGGAGGAAAGTGATATTCTCCTCTACCTGGTAGATGCAACCCGTGAGGCCGGTGATGAAGAAAAGACTTTAATACAAATTATCAAGAAAAGCCGCCGGAACAGGATTATTGCATTGAACAAGACGGACAGGGAACCCAATTTCATAAAAGAGTTTTCATTGCTTTTTTCCAATGAACTGCCGGGCATAGCAATGCTGACGATATCCGCCCTTACAGGGAAGGGCGTTGACGGGCTGGTTACCCTGCTTTTTGAGAATTCCCCGGAAGGCGAATACTATTATCCGGAGGACATTTATACGGACCAGCTCCCGGAATTCCGTATCAGGGAAATCATACGGGAGAAGGCGATTTCCCATACCTATGAAGAGGTGCCGCATGCCCTTTATGTGCATGTGGAGGACATGGAAATGAAGGATAACGGCGGCTACCTCTGGGTAAGGGGATTTATCTTCGTGGAGAAGGATTCTCAAAAAGGTATTCTTATCGGGAAAAAAGGGAGCAAGATCAGGCAGATCTTGGATGAAGCGACCGAGGAAATCAATGCGCTTTTCCCTTACAGGGTCAAGCTCGATTTCAGGGTCAAGGTGGATGCCCATTGGAAAAGCAATGATTACCTGTTGAAGAAAATGTTTACCGGGCAATAGGAAGCGGTTTTTACACAGCATTCTTTACGTATTCACGGATAACAAGGAGAAACAGGTCGCCGTATTTGTCGAGTTTGACGGCCCCGACCCCGTAGACATTGGCAAGGTCCGCTTTGGTGCGGGGCAGCCGTTCAGCCATGTCAATCAATGTCTTGTCCGGAAAAATCACGTAAGCCGGCGCATTCATTTTCCTGGCAAGCTGCAGCCGCGCTTCCTTGAGCAGTTTTAACAGGGCCAGGTTGCAGGACCTATGTTCTTTTTCCTCATGAGGTTCTGTTTTGACGGCCGGTTCCTTTGTCCCCCATACCCTGACTTTTTCCGAAAACACATCGTATGCCCGGGGCAGCAGCTGCAGGCTCCCGTAATCAAAGTCTTTTCTCAGGAGTTTCTGCCTGATAAACTGGCGGCAGAGGCCCTGCCATTGTTCCTTTGTGTGTTCTCTGCCGGTACCGTACGTACTGAGATGGTGATGGTTTAGCTGCATTACCTTCCGGGACTGCGAACCGCGGAGAACGTCAATGATATGCGTGGCGCCGTACATTTCTCCCGTCCGTTTTACGCAGGACAGGAATTTTTGTGCAGCCGATGTGATGTCCGTCCGTTCCGCGTCCTGTCCCGAACAGTTATCGCACATGCCGCAGGCCTGCTTATCCCGTTTTTCCCCGAAGTAGGAAAGCAGGGGACCGCGCCTGCAGTCCGGGTATTCCGCGTAATTCACCATCGCCTTCAACCTGGTATACGACGATTGTCTTTCCTCCTCTTCTTTTTTATCAATGAAAAACCGTATTTTCTGTATATCCCCGTAGCCGTACAGCAGCAGGCAATGGGCGGGTAATCCGTCCCTTCCCGCCCTTCCTATTTCCTGGTAATAGTGTTCGATGCTCTGCGGGAGGTCGTAATGAAGGACAAAGCGGACGTTCGGCTTGTTGATGCCCAGGCCGAAGGCGATTGTCGCCACGATGATGGGCGCTTCGTCCCTGATAAACATTTCCTGGTTCCTGATCCGCTCCCCGTCCGGCAGCCCGGCGTGATACGGTTTGACGGCGAATCCCCGGCTGCTTAAGATCTGGTAAAGGGTATCCACCTGTCTCCTGGAAAAACAGTAAATAATCCCGGATTGATCCCTCCGGTCCTTCAGGAATTCAATGGTCTGGGTAACCGGGTCCCTTTTGGGAATGACATTGATGAAAAGATTATGCCTGTCGAAACTGGAAATAAACATCCGGGCGGACGTGAACTTGAGTGATTCCCTGATATCGGCCTGTACCCTGGGTGTGGCGGTGGCCGTAATGGCTATGCAGACCGCTTCGGGGAACCGTGACCTGGCTGAAGCAAGCTTTCTGTATTCAGGCCGGAAATCATGACCCCAATGCGAAATGCAATGCGCCTCGTCGATGGCGAGGCATTCCACCCCGCTTCCTGACAGGAGTTCCATGACAGACGGTTTGAGCAGTGTTTCCGGGGCAACATAGAGAAGTTTTATTTCATTTCTCCGGATCTGGTCCATGACGGAGAGATATTCCCGGCAGGAAAGCGAGCTGTTGAGATACTGGGCCGGAACACCGAGGGAGGCAAGCTGCTCAACCTGGTCTTTCATGAGGGAAAGCAGGGGTGAAACGACCACGGTGAGCCCATTGAAAAGAATGGCCGGTATCTGGTAGCAGAGGGATTTCCCGCTTCCCGTGGGCATAATGGCCAATACGTCCTTTTTTCCCAGTACGGCGGAAATGATTTCCGCCTGGTGCGGCCTGAAGCTGTCATAACCGAAAACGCGTTTTAGCACGGAATGCAAATGGTCCATTAAGGTAAAGTCCCTCTGTGTAAATTTTTGATTCATCATCTTATAATATTCCTTCTATCCCTATAAAGGGGGTTTGGAGCAATAACGGACGAATTTTTATTCAATTCGTGGTAATAAAAAGGGATTTTTTTTAAAATTAATGGAAAGATAGGGGAGCTAAATATGAAATTAATGTATATTTGTACGGCGATCATATTATTTGTATTGTCTCCGGCTGCGGCACAGGATGTATTGGATTATTCCATGGTCAATGCCGTGATTGCGGGAGTACTGGAATGGAAGGATGTAAGCCTCTCTTCCTTCAGCAAGGAAATGCGTAAAGACGAGGAGCTTTATTCTACATTTAAAAGAAAGGGGACTGCGGGGAAAAATATAGTCTTTCTCGCCGATGAACAGGCCACGTTAAAAAATATAAAAAAATATGTTCATTCGGAACTTTCCAAAACGGGAAAAAATTCCGTTTTTATATTTTATTATGCCGGCCACGGCATGAAGAGAAAAGAAAATGTGTATTTTGCCAATTACGACATCGATACTGAAAGGCCGGAGGCGACGGGCTTTGACCCGCTTTTCCTCGTTGAGGAGATCAAGGCGAATTTTAAGGGACAATTTATCCTGTTGATGGCGGATTGCTGTTATTCCGGTTACCTTGCCCATGTTGCAGCCGCTCTTTCCAAAGCCGGCATAAAAGCGGCAAGCCTCACTTCCTCGGAGGCTTCCAATTATTCCACGGGCAACTGGACCTTTTCCCAGACGGTCATCGATTGCATAAACGGGCTTGCCCTGGCCGATGAAAACTTGGATGGCGCGATATCCCTGGAAGAGACGGCCCGGGAAGTCAAGGAGGCCATGAAATATCGGGAACGCCAGCGCAATGGATACGAACCCGGGAAGGTGAACCGTTCAATGGTTTTTTCAAGGACAAAGGAAGACGGGAAAGGGCCGGAAGAGGCAGGGGGGTATAAGCGGGGGCAGTACATCCTTGCCCTGTATGACGGTAAGTACAAACCGGCGCGCATAACGAACCTTGACGATACCCGGGCGACATGCGAGTTTTATTTTTACAGTGAAAAGACAGGCAGAACGCTGTCTTTTGACCGGATCAGGAAGTTCGCTTTCAATCATTATAAAAAGGGCGACAAGGTGGAAGTTGTCTGGGGAGAAAAGACGTATGCCGCTGAAATTCTGAAAGTAAACGATGACTTCCATTATATAACCTATACCGGCTGGCCGTCGTATTGGGATGAATGGGTGATGGATGACAGGATTGTTCCCGGGGAAACGGAACCGGTAACAAAGGTCATGGTGGAATGGGAAGGGAAATGGTACCCTGCCGTGATACTGAAAAAGGAAAACGGCAGGTTTTTCATACATTATATTGGTTATGATTCTTCCTGGGATGAATGGGTCACGGAAGAGAGGATCAAGGAGCAGTGAGTGAATAACGGTGTAAATTATAAATTATCCATACAGGAACTGATCAAGGAAAAAGCCGGACGTTTCGGCAGTAATATTGCTTTTCAAATTTTATCGAAAAGCAGGAAATACAGGACCTATACGTACACGAATGTCCTGGAAAAAGCCCTGGCCGTGGCGGCTTTTCTTGCGGATGAAGGTATCGCTGAAGGAGAATGCATCGGTATCTATGCGCCCAATTCTCCCGAATGGGCCATCTGCTGCCTGGGCATTCTTTTAGCCCGATGCGTGGTTGTACCAATGGATACGAAAAGCGGCCCCATTGAGCTGAATCACATGATAACCGACGGTGCCGTTAAATATGTATTTGTACTGGATGAATTATCCTTCCATCTTAATCCCCTTAGTTTAAAAAAACGAATCATTTTCTGCCGCGACGGGGGGAAGGCCGCATCAAAGGATGATAATGAGGTATGCCTGCAAACAATTTTTGCTGCAAAGAAGAATAAATTTAAAACGTCCAGGGTGAAACCTGAAGACCCGGCCGTCATTATTTACACTTCCGGAACCACGAAGGAGCCGAAGGGCGTCGTGCTGACGAACCGGAGCATCCTTTTTGATATCAATGCCATCCTTTCCAGGTTCGACGTGGATGAACATGATAACTTTCTTTCCGTGATTGTTTTAAGTCATGCCTATGAATTTTGCTGCGGGCTGCTGCTCCCGTTTTTTATCGGGGCAAAAATCACGTATTCCAGGGATATCAAATATACGACCATACTGAATAACATGAAACTGGCCAATCCGACGGTCATGTACGGCGTGCCACGGCTTTTCAACCTGCTTCTGGATGCCGTCCGTGAACGCATCCATGAAAAAAATATACTGGAATCCGGCTCCGGTATCGGCCAGGATAAACCGGTTGTGGATCATGAAGTCCGAGAGAAGGCGAAAATGATCCTCGGCGGGAAAATCAGGTATTTTGTCAGCGGAGGGGCACCGTTATTCCGGGGACTGGTGGAGGAGTTCAGCGAACTTGGCGTGGAGCTCCTCCAGGTGTACGGCCTGACCGAGTGTTCCCCTGTTTTGACAATGACGGACGGCAACACGCCGCCCGGTTCCGTAGGCCGTCCATTGCCCGGTGTAGAAATCAGGATTGAACCGGATGGGGATGCCGGGTCCGGTGAAATATGCGCCAGGGGTCCGAACCTGATGAAAGGTTATCATAATAATCCCGAGGGAACGAAAGAGGCGGTCAGGGACGGCTGGCTGTATACGGGTGATATCGGAAACATGGATGAGAAGGACAACCTTTTTATAACGGGACGCCGCAAAAGCGTCATCGTCACGAGCGCCGGGGTAAACGTGTTTCCCGAGGAGCTTGAAGAACGCATCGGCGAAAGCCCGTTCGTGAAGGAAGTGTGCGTCGTGGGTAAACAGAGCCCGGACAGGACGGAAACCGTCTACGCCGTCATAGTCGTGGACAGGGACTATTGCGACCGTTTCCTTGACAAGGTAAAATCGGAAGGGAACAAGTCCGTCACCTTGAATCAGATCATCAGGAAGGAGATTACCGGACGCACCCATGACCTGGCCTATTACAAGGCCGTGGCCGATTTCCAGATCAGGAATACGGCCCTCCCGAGGACGAGAACCGGGAAAATTTTAAGGAACGAGGTGAAACACCAGGCCTTCTCCGTTTCCGGCAGGCTGCAGAAACGGATGGCAGCATCTAAGGTCAAACCGCTCCTCCTGGTTAACGGCACCATTATCACGCCGTTCCGTTTATCCGAAGGGGACTGCATCCTGATTGAAGGCGGTAAAATTTCACAGCTGGGAGAGGAAAGCGCCATTTACCTTCCTCCCGATACGGAAGTGATAGACCTCAAGGGCGGGATCGTGACGCCGGGATTCATCGACCTCCATGTGCACGGCGGAAGCGGATTCGGTTTCAATGACGCCAATCCCGCCCAGTATGGGAAAATAGAGGATTTTTTCATCCGCCACGGGACGACACGGCTGGTTCCCACATTGTATCTGGATGAAAAGGAAAAAATGCTGGCCACGATGAAGGCCATGAGGGATTATGCGGAAGGGAATCCACAACAATCGATCATTGCCGGAATCCATTTGGAAGGCCCGTTCATCAACCGCAGGATGTGCGGTGCCTTGAATCCCGACTATATCTGGGAGCCGGGCATCGATGCCTGGCTGTTACTGTATAAATACGGCGGTAATTTTATAAAACTCATGACCATCGCTCCCGAGGTTCCCGGGGCGCTCGATGTCATGCAGGCGGCGGCTCAGGAAGGGGTCGTTCTTTCCATTGCCCATTCCATAGCGCGCTACGAAGACATTGAAATTGCGATCGATAACGGTCTTTCCCAGGTGACCCATATTTTCAATGCCATGAAACCGATGCACCACCGGGAGCCGGGCGTGCTTGTCGGGGCTTTGCTGAAAAGGGAGCTCAAGGTCCAGCTGATCGCGGACGGGGTACACGTTCACCCGGCCGTGATGGAACTCCTCTACAGGATCAAGGGCGCGGACGGTATCATCCTCATAACGGATGCCATTACCGCTTCCGGCATGGACAACTGCACGTTCGACATGGGCGGCCTCGATGTCACGGTAAAGGACGGCAAGGCCTTCCTTCCCGACAATACGCTGGCCGGAAGCACCCTGACAATGGAAACGGCCGTCAAGGTGATGGTGGAGAAGGTGGGCGTTCCCGTAACGGAAGCGGTCCGCATGGCGAGCCTGAACCCGGCCCGGGTACTGGGCCTGGACCACAAAAAGGGCGTGCTGGCGGTAGGGAAAGACGCGGACATGGTTGTGCTCGACAGGCAGTTCAACGTCCGGATGACGATAATAGGCGGTGTTATACGCTACCGGCGGGAGAACCTTTCCGGCTGAGCATAAGTAAATGACGCTCCTTTTCAAGGAACGGCACCTTCACCCTTATTACCCGGTGCGACCATTTAACGGAATCAATTTTTGTGAGTTCTTTAAGGATTTTTTCCTCCCGACCCTTGTAGGCAATGATGGTGCCGTCGACTGCCAGTAAACGTTCCATCCCGTACAGTTCCTTCCCGGTTTCGGAAAAGGCGCGGAACGTGATCACGTCAAAGTGCCCCCTGATTTCCCTGTAATCACCGCATATCACTTCGCAGTTGGTAATGCCGAGCCGTATGGTGGCCGCGGAGAGGAACGCCGTTCTGATCGTTGACCGGTCGGACAGGGTTATATGAGAGTCTGGCAGGCAGAGGGCAAGGGGGATGCCTGGAAACCCGGCTCCCGATCCGATGTCCAGTATACGCTCCCTGCTTGGAATGGACTTGATTACATCTATGCCGGCCAGGCTGTCGAGGACATGATGCGTAACAAGCTGTTCCCTGTCCGCCTTGACCATGTCATGCCGTTTGTTCCACTTTTCAATTTCGTCCAGGTAGGTTTCAATCATTGCAATATGTTTTTCATCATGGGGCAGCCCGAGTTGGATGAGGCCTTGTTTCAGCAGTACGGCAGGGTTTTGTGTCACCGGAACAGGGTACACGGCCTGGAAAAATTAGGCAAGGGTGTGTTCCCGCCGCCTTTGGCGGTGGTGGTTGACTTGCTATATAAAATTTGACTTTGTCATTATAATCAATATACTTTTTATAGTATTGATGGGCGTTTTCATTCTGAAAAGATGAATTATGCCTGTTTAAGGAGGTTTTTATGAAAAAGATAATATATGGCTGTCATTATCTTTTGCTTTGTTTACTGTTTCTGGGTGCCTGCGGTCCCGTGGAGATCCCTTTGGAACCCACGAAGATCGTATCGGACAACTGGACCTACAGGATCAAACTGACCGTCCCTTCGGCCAATATTGATGCTGACCTGACCGATTTCCCGGTTCTTGTCAACCTGTCGGATTTTGCGGCTACCAATTTCTTTACGACCGTAGAGGTGGACTTTGGCGACCTTGTTGTCACCGATTCGGACGGGGTGACCCTTTTAAGGAGGGAAATTGTCGACCTCAATAAAGGCGGGAGTACGGGTGAATTATGGTTCAAGGCCCCCCTGCTATCCAGCACGGCCGATTCAGTATTTTATATATATTACGGGAATTCCGATTATAATGCGTCCAACAGCACCGACGTGTGGTCCAATGGATACGCCGGTGTCTGGCACCTGAATGAAACGGGCAGCGGTACGGCCGGTGAGTACGAAGACAGTTCCCCCAATGCCAATCATGGAACGGGCGGGAGCGGCCTGTCCGGACGGGTCAATACAACCCCGGCCAATGCCGCGGGTAAAATAGGCCAGGGCCAGCGGTTTAATAACGGGGTGGATACCGATGCCATCAGCTTTGGATCCGGATCTTCAATGGCCAATTTAGGCCCTCTAACCCTGTCTTTCTGGTGCCAGATACCGAGCACGGCTTCCGTTCCCAATGGCAGGAGGTTTGCCAACAAGGGCTTCGATGCCTATTGGGCCAATCCCGACGCCCTTTATTGGCAAAGGGGTTTTTCCGGCGGCGATGTAAGACGGTATTGGGCAACCCTTTCGGAAAACGATATCTGGTATCTTTACACGGTTATATGGGACGGAACGTTCAATTCTTCCGGAATCACCATCTACGAAAATACGTCCACGGGTTCAACCGGTGCTTCGGACACCACCGGCACGTTAAACGACGACTCCGCCACCGAATTTTTCCTGGGAAACGTGAACTGGGCGGGAACGTATGACAGGGGTGTGGACGGATATTTTGACGAGGTTCATTATGCGAATGTCTCAAGATCCTTTGAATGGATATCGGCGGAACACGCAAACCAGAACGATCCGTCTTCCTTTTACAATTTCGAGGAGCAGGAAAATTTATTTTAGGAGAGAGGCACCTCCAAAAACCTCCTTATGAGAGCCGTTTTAAAACGTTACTGCGTTTTGGCCTGTGCGTAGGCAATCAAAACCCTTTAAAAACAGGGGTTTTTAGAGGTGCCCTTTAATTTATCGATTTGACAACGACCCTGTTCCTGCCCGTTTCTTTCGCCTCATAGAGTGACGTATCGGCGAGTACGAAAAGATCCTCGGGATTCATGCCCTTTTGGGGAATGACGGAGGCGCATCCGATGCTTACCGTAACGGATATTTCAGTGGCTTCAAAAACGACCGGCTCTGCCGCCAGGCCAGCCCTGATCCTTTCCGCGACTATCCCCACGCCTTCTTTTGTCGAATCGAACAGGAGTATGATGAATTCATCCCCCCCGTACCGCATAAGAATATCCATCCGGCGGTTTAAACTCCGCTGGATTTTTTGTGCGATCGTGCTGATGCAGAGGTCTCCGGCCTTGTGTCCGTAACGGTCATTGATTTTCTTGAAATAATCAATGTCAAGTATGAGGATGGCAAGCCGTTTCTTCAACCTGAGTGCGCTTTGGAATTCCTCCATGAATTTTTCGTTGAAATAGCGCCGGTTATACACGCCGGACAGTTCATCCGTGATGGAAAGCTGCTTGAGTTTTTCATTGACCTCATCCAGTTTCTGCTTGGCCTTCGTGAGGGCCGTGTTCAATTCAAACTGGTCGGTAAGTGATTTTTTCAATTTCCGGTTGGCCGATTTCAGCCTGATTTCCGCCTTTTCACCTTCCTTGATCAGGCGGGTTACCTTCAATGCATTGCAGATCTGGAGACGGATTGTCTCCAAAAAAGTGAAATTGGTGAATCCCGCCTCGAACAATGCGTATCCGAATTGTTCCTCGCTGAAAAAGAGGTCGCATATAATGAGGGATGTGCGCCTGTCGCCCGGCATGAGGTGAAAGGGAAGCCTCGAAACGGGACACATCTGTTTTTGTTTCCTGGAGAGTTTTTTTCTGCCTTTTTCATTATATGCCAGAACCATTTCGGCGTTGGCGGGGAATTTCCACTGCATGCCCAGCTTGTGCGTGATTTCCATTTCATAAAGGACGATGTAGCAGCTTCCCACGCCGAGTTGAGGAAGGGTGGATGCCAGTTCATCCAGGAGGTCTTCTATAAACGTGCTGCGGATCATCACATTGAGGATTCCGTCCCGCAGCCGGTCCAGTTCCAGGATCATTTCCAGGTTTTTTTTCCCCTGGGAATAATTGAGGTTTTCCGAGACCAGTATCCTGGCTTGATGAAAGAGAATTTCGTACCGGGATTGAAGGCCCGAGGCAGGCGGTTTTTTGCGGAGATTGCCATAGGCCAGACTCAGTATATGCTGCCAGGACTTGAGTCCGATCCAGTCCCTGTTTTTATCAATAAGGGTGTTGAATTCCTTTATAAAAGTGCTCCCGTTTTTTTTATTGCCCGAACCTTTGCCGTATTTATCGAAAAGACGTGAAACCTGTGCCGTCAATTTCTTGACCCTTGCAGGATCGGAAGTTACACCGGGAATGAGATTTTCTGTTTTAATTTTACCGGCTCCTTCTGAAGAACCTTCGCTGTTCAGGGCAACGATTGATCCGGAATAGCATCCGCAGGATGCCCTTATGATCATCCGGGTGGGAAGAACGATGCGTTCGGGAACCTTTTCGCCTTTAACAAGCGCAGCGGCCATCCGCAAGGCCTCCCTGGCCTGTTGTTCGGCAGGCTGGTTTACCGTGGTAAGCGGTGTCCGGATGTATTGGGATTCCTTTCGGTCGTCGAAACCGGTAACGGCGCATTGGCCCGGTATATCCACTCCCAGTTTTGTGAGGGTTTCCATGGCATAAACAGCCATGTCATCATTTGCCGCAACAATGGCCTGTATTTTATCCGTCCAGTGGTAAAGCTTGTTACCGGCGGCAATGCCCGCTTCCCGTGTAAAATCGCCGGGTATGATAATATCCGGGTCCGGCTCTATTTGGTGCCTTTCCAGTGATTCCAGGTATGCATCAAATCTTTCCTCTGCGTCCGTGTTGTTTTCCGCACCCTTGATAAACGCGATTTTTTTAAATCCGTGAAAGAGGATCAGGTGCTCCATGATTTCCCGTATGCCGCTTTTATTGTCGATAAGGATTGAGGGGATTCCCTTGAGGGCAACGGACAGGCTGACGATGGGCATGGGAGAGAGATTTTTGATGAAAGTATACATTTCTTCCCGGACGGAATAATTGAAAAGCGTACCGGTGGCCATGATGAGACCGTCCAGGTTTTTCTTCGTGATAAAATGATTGATTACTTCGTATTGATAAAAATAAGGTCCGACCGGCGGGAAAAAACCCGCCGGTATGACAAGGAGATTGACGTCGTGTAATTTTGCCTCGTCGAGGACGCCCTTTAAAAGCTGTTCCTGGTAGCTGCCGAAAAGCGTGTTTATCTGAAAACCGATAACAGGTCTCTTTTGATTCATAATCCTTCCGTTACAATCCTTTTACACCTGCTTGCAGGGGTTTCTTAGGTAGACTAATAATAAGGATATGTCTGCGGGTCTGACGCCCGAAATACGTGATGCCTGTCCCAGGGAAACGGGGCGGATTTTTTTCAGTTTTTCCCTCGATTCCGTAGACAGACCCGTAACGGTATCGTAGTTGAATTCTTCCGGTATTTTCAGGCTCTCCAGGCGTTCGAACCTTTTTATCTGTTCCTCCTGGCGCTTGATATAACCTTCATATTTGATGTCAAGCTCCACCTGTTTCAAGTGACGCGGGTCCCTGCCGTTTAAAGTATCACAGATTATTCCCAGGTTTTTAATTTGAACGAGCGGGTCTTTCAGGGCGACAGCCAGCGATTCGCCCGTATGGCTTTTAAGCTGTCCTATTTTTTGTGCATCTCCTGTTTTTATTTTTCTTTCGGCAAGAAGTGTTTTTATTTCTTCCAGGGTATTTTTCTTGTTCTTAAGGCGTTCCGCGGCCTCCTCGCCATGGAGCCCTACGGCCATGGCTTTTTCAAACAAACGCATATCACAGGCATCATGGCGCAGGGACAGCCTGTATTCCGCCCGGGATGTGAAGAGCCTGTACGGTTCTTTGGTTCCGCGGGTTACAAGGTCGTCGATAAGAACGCCGGCATAAGCTTCGGCCCGGGAGAGGATGAGCGGCTCTTTACCCTGCATTTTCATGGCGGCATTGATTCCCGCCATCAACCCTTGAGCAGCCGCTTCTTCGTAACCGGAAGTGCCATTGGTTTGCCCTGCTATGAAAAGGCCCTGTACGCGCTTTGTTTCAAGGGAAGGGGACAGCTGTGTCGGGTCTACATAATCATACTCCACCGCGTATCCCGGCTTCATGATGACCATGTCTTCGAAACCGGGAACGGTCCGCAGGAATTTTTCCTGCACATCCTCCGGGAGCGACGAGGAAATGCCGTTTAAGTACATTTCCTCGGATTGAAGGCCTTCCGGTTCCACGAAAACCTGGTGCCGCTGCCGTTCGGGGAACCGCATAACCTTGTCTTCGATGGACGGGCAGTACCTCGGTCCTATACCG
The DNA here is from genome assembly GCA_016928415.1 of Spirochaetales bacterium. Lineage (GTDB taxonomy): Bacteria > Spirochaetota > Spirochaetia > SZUA-6 > JAFGRV01 > JAFGKU01. The sequence goes on along the minus strand of JAFGKU010000146.1, from coordinate 20,234 downwards.
GTGATTTTCCCGCCGTAAAGGGGGGAGAGGTGAATATTGTCACGGATGATTTTATGCGTTTCCTCCGTTGTGTGGGTGATATGACAGGGGACCGACGGCCTTTCTATGCTGTCGTTGAAATACGAGAAGGGAATCATGGCCTTGTCACCCTCCTGTAAAGTCATCCTGTCAAAATGAAGGGAACTTTTTAATACCCGCGCCGGTGTGCCCGTTTTCAGCCGCCCCAGTGTGAAACCCATTTTACTCAGGTTCGGCCCGAGACCCATCGCCGCAGGTTCGCCTATCCTGCCTGAGACGGCAGTGTAATTGCCAATGAATATCTTCGCTTCCATGAACGTCCCTGTTGTTAAAACAGCCGTCCGGCATGTAAAGGATTTCCCCCGTTCCGTAACGACGCCCCGTATTTCATCTCCCCGTGAATTCAGTAAAAAATCGGTGGCCGTGTCCTGGAAAAGCTCCAGCCCCGCCTGTTTTTCCATGACCCACCTGGCAAGACAGGCATATTCATACATGTCGGCCTGGGCGCGGGGCGCCTGCACGGCGGGTCCCTTGCTTTCGTTCAACAGGCGGTATTGAATCATTGTCGCGTCGATGAGCCGGGCCATCTGGCCTCCCAGCGCGTCTATTTCGCGGACCAGATTTCCCTTTGCCAGACCGCCTATGGCCGGGTTGCACGACATTTTTCCGATGCAGTCCAGGTTCTGGGTAATGAGAAGTGTTTTGAAATTGAGGCGGCTCAGAGCAAGCGCCGCTTCAATTCCGGCGTGGCCGCCGCCTATGACAATCGCATCAAAATCCATCGTCATTTTCCCACGCAGAATTTAGAAAACATTTTTTCCAGTATTTCCTCGGACGTCACCTCGCCGGTCAATTCCCCAAGTGCGTCCACCGTATCCTTCAGGCAGACGGCAAGTACATCGAGCGGCATGTGCCCTTTGATGCCTTCCATGAAATCATCCAGGCCCCTGCCTGCATTGGACAGGCATTCCTTTTGCCTGATGGAGTCTATGACCGCTTCCGAAGCATCGGGTGCCGAAGTTCCGATCGCCGTCATTACGATGGTTTTATTGAGTAAATCGAGTCCTTTTCCTGAAAGGGCGCTTACCGGAACGCCATTTTCGGGGCAGCCTTCGGGGTGTACGTCAATTTTATTGTAGACAATGATTATTTTTACCTTATCCCGGTAACGGGCCATGAATTCTTCATCCTCCGTGGTAAGCCCCTGTGTGGCATCGACTATGTAAATAAGAATGCTTGCGCCGGATATGAGGTTCCTGGTGCGTTTCATTCCCTCCCGCTCCAGGGGCTCCTCTGAAATCCTGAGTCCCGCCGTGTCAAAAAGCCTTACGGGGATGCCCTCCACGGAGATGGCCCCTTCAATGTAGTCGCGCGTCGTACCATGGACATCGGATACGATGGCCCGGTCCTCCTTTACCAGCAGGTTGAACAACGTGGACTTTCCTGCATTGGTGCGTCCTGCCAGAACCATACTGATTCCTTCCTGAATGATGCGCCCGGCTGAATAGGTTGATAACAGGCGTTCTATTCTTTGCTTTGCGTCACCGGCTTCCTTTATAAAATCAAAATCGTTTTCCGTTTCCTCCTCCGGATAATCCAGCTGGACTTCCAAAGCAGACACCATGGTTGTTACCCTGTCCTTGATCTCGTTTATTTGCGTTTCTATGCTGCCATTCAGCCTGTTCAGGGCAAGGGCCCGGGCCTTGTCCGTTCTTGAGCGGATGATTTCGTTCACCGCTTCGGCACGTGTTAAGTCCATTTTCTTGTTCATGAAAGCACGCAGGGTGAATTCACCGGGATTGGCCGGACGGAAGCCGTTTACCGTAAGTAATTCAAGCGCCGCCTTGATTACGGCGAGACTGCCGTGACAGAAAATTTCCGCCGCTTCCTCGCCCGTATAACTCGCGGGACTTTTATAAACGGCCAGCAGTACATCATCGATGGATTGATTCGTACCGGCCCCGCAGAGGGTTCCCCTTACAAGAGTGTGTCCCGGTACATTGACCGGTTTTTTGCTTCCTTTGAATACGCGTTCCAGTAATGAATGGGAGCCTTCACCTGAAATCCTTAAAACGGCAATGGCGCTTTCTCCCCAGGGACTGGCCAATGCCACGATGGGTTCCCTGTCTGAAAATATCTTCATTCGGTTAAGATAACCCTAAACTCCCTGTTTTGGCAAGAAGTGCGGGTTTTTCGGGGTGGATTATTGCTGCGTCAAATTTCCATTGATGCGCGGCCTTTTTTGTTGAGTTTCCGGTTGGAAAGAAGCATCCTGGTGAAAATATCGGGCGGCTGCGGCTTCCCGAAAAAGAATCCCTGCATCGTGTCACACCCGGCCATCTGCAGGAGGAGGACCTGCTGTTCATTTTCCACCCCCTCGGCTACGGTTTTTATCTGGAGGTTATGGGCCAGGTGGATAATGGCGTTCACAAGTTTGGCATTATTGTTATTGGATTCCATTTCAACCACGAAACTTTTATCAATTTTCAGGTTGGTAACGGGGAGTTTCTGCAGATAACTCAGGGAAGAATACTCGGTTCCAAAATCATCAATGGAAATACTGATACCCCGCTCCTTGAATTCCCGTATTTTGGAAATGGTGACATCAGGATCCTCCATGATGCTGCTTTCCGTAATTTCAAAATCAAAGGATTGATAGTCCACACCCGAATCCCTGATGATTCGTAATATGATTTCATTCAGGTCCTTTTGCCTGAATTGCCTGGGCGAAAGATTTATTGATATTTTAATCTCTTTTATTCCCGCCTCCTGCCATTTCTGTCGTTGCATACAGGCGGTACGCAGAACCCATTCGCCCAAAGGTATGATGAGGCCTGTTTCTTCCGCTATTGGAATAAATTCTATGGGTGAAATGATTTTCCCGTTGTGGTACCAGCGGATCAGGGCCTCGGTACCGATTATTTTTCCATCAGGGTCCACTTGAGGCTGGTAGTACAGGACGAATTCATTTTCCTTTTCGATGGCGGCGCGCAGCTGGCTTGCCAGGCTTACCCTTTTCTCCGCTTCAGCCTGCATGGAGTGGGTGAAGAACTGGTAATTGTCCTTTTTCTTTTTAGCCTCGAACAGGGCGATATCCGCATGCTGCATGAGGATATCCGCGTTTTCCCCGTCCTTCGGATACGTACAGATGCCCATGCTGACGGATATATTTATTTCCTGGCCGTAAATAACGAAGGGTTGCCCCAGATCTTCCTTCAGTTTCTGGGCAACGAGTCCCGCGTCGGAATTCCTGTACAGGGAGGACAGTATAATCGTAAATTCATCGCTGCCGAGCCTGAAAATACAGTCGCTTTGCCGCAGGATTTTTTTTATCCGTTCCCCGACCTTTATCAGCAGCTCGTCGCCGGCCAGATGTCCCAGTGTATCATTGACGAGCTTGAAATTATCAATATCGATGAAAAGCAGGGCCCTCGTTTTTTCTGATGTGTGCCTTCTTGCCTTTATAATGGTTTCCGACAGTTCCTTGTAAAAGGATTTTCTGTTCGGTAATGTCGTGAGTGAATCGTAATAGGCCAGGTAGGCAAGGTTTTTTTCAGCCTTTTTCTTGGCCGTAATATCGTCCGTCAGGCGTACGAGGTATTTCAGTTCACCTTCCTGGTAAACGGGAAACACCGCTTCCCGTATCCATTTTATCTTCGAACCCGAGATTCTGATCTTGTATTCTATTTCACCGCCGGTTGCGATGCTTTCTTTTTCATAAAACGAGCTTACCCGTGCTTTATCGCTTTTACAGATTTTCTTCATCCAGATAAGGGGCGATAAATACAGTTCCTTCCTGGGTATCCCCCATATTTTTTCAAAAGCGGGATTGATGAAAAGAAGGTGATTATTTCTGTAATCTATAAGCCAGAAGGCTTCGTTTATATTGTCTGAAATCTGGCTGAAGCGGTCATAGCTTTCATTCAAGGCCTTGTAAGCGACATTCAATTCACTGACCTTGTCTATAAAGACAGTCAAGACGCTGAAAACGGCCGAAGTGATGAAAAATGTGATGCCCGCCGTAAACCGGGAAAAGTTGATGCCCTGGAAAAAATCGAACTGGATATGCGTATACACGTACATGATGTCACAGAAGGCGGCATAAATCCCGATGGTGAGGCCCAGAATTATGGGAAGCGTGTAGCGTGATTTCTTATGGATGATCAAATCGTAGATCAATGCACCCAGGCAATAGAGTGTGGTAAGTGCCAGAAGGATATCGCGAATCATGATAACGGGGCCTTCCCGGCCCCGTCCGTAATAGGATTCCGCTATAAGCCATTGGGGATGATGATGGGATACTGAAATGAACAAATCCGGCATTACAAATGCCAGAACCGTTGAGACAAGGGAAAAGGCAAGGCCTGCCATCACTATTATCCGCGTTATTTTTTTCAACACCGCGTTTAATTCCAGCAGCTGGATAATAAGATAGGGTGTACCGAACAGGAAAAACGTTCCTGCAAGCTGTTCTATCCTGTGGAATTGAATACCGGCTGTACTCTGCTTCAGCCATCCTCCCAGCGTGAGTATCATGGTTTCTGAAAAAGTGAAAATAAATCCCAGTAAACAGAGGAATGCCATGGAAATGTAGATTTTTTCTTTTCTTTGCAGGCAGATAAAGCAGTAAAACAAAAAGCTGAACAACAATATACCGGCACAGACAGGGGGCAAGAGAAACTGCCCTAAGGATAGACTGACCTCAAATTCCATTATTACTCCGCCTTGTAAAGTATATGGCCGTGTTTTTTATTGTCAAGGCGAGTTTTTTACATTCACCCGGATTGATATGCTATGATAAACGCTTTCTGTATGTTATAATCGTGGTTTAAGAAATTTATTATTGGGAGATTCCATGCTGGAAGAAGCGGTTTTTCTTGAAAATATCGTTCAGTTTGCCAAGGATGAATGGAAGAAGGGTGAAAGGGAGGAGGCTATCAGCCTTCTGCGGGATGCCTTGCTGTGGCCCCAGACCCAGGATATGGTAAAGGAACTGCTTAAAAAATGGGGTGTTGAATACCTTGATTCGTTTATGGGAGGCCATTCGGAGGATATAGTAAAACTGGTGGTCAATTCCACTGGCACGCTTCTCTATTCGCTCTCCATCAAAGGAATCATCAAGGTGTGGGATGCCACGACCTTGAATGAGCTGAAAACGCTTCACCTGCCCAATGTTGGCGGATTCGCTTTAAGTCCGGACGGACAATATCTTGCCGTAATTATTGATTACATCAATATCGATATCTATGAAACGGTTGATTTCAAGCATGTCGGCCGTCTGGTAGTGGGGCATGTGGACGATGAAGAGTCGTATGATACATTTCCGGTCATCTACCATGTGTCTTCCATCTCTTTTCATCCGGATAACAGGTTGATAGCCTTTGGCATTGGAAGCGATTTTGTCAAAATTATCGGCTTTCCGGACGGGAATGTCCTGAAGTCGATTCCGGTCAATTCCACCACGATAATCAATGTTGCCTTCAGTCCGGACGGGAACTACCTTGCTTACAATGACGGCACTTCCCTGAAGGTAATCAAAGCTTCGGATGATTGGCCCCTCGTGTCCGAACTCCAGTCAAAATCATATTCTTTTCTGGATTTTATCTGGAATAAATTGAGCAACAGGCTTTATACCCTGTCCCATAAAACCCTTTACCGCTATAATTTCAGGAAAAAAAATATCGATAAAAGTTATGCCCTCCTGATGGATTCACCAAGAAGCCTTGCCATTCATCCGGACAACAGGCGGCTGGCCGTGATTGATTCACACGGAATACGGTTATTCAGAACCTGGAAATTCGCCGAGGTAGGTTTTTATACCGGCAGAAATTTCACGTTTCACCCCGTGGAAAAGCAGGCGTATTTAAGCGAGGAAGAAGGCGTCATATCGGCAGTGGATTTAAACGACAATAAAACACTCGCCATGTCCATTAAACATCACACCATTTCCTGCGTGCAAATCAGTTTGCCAGGGAATTCGGCCGCGGTGGGACTGGGAGACAGGGTGGTTTTTTGGGATTTCAGCCTTAAGAAACGGCTCAGGACATATTCACTCAATCAATACGGCAATGTGACCTGTTTATCCCTGAGCCCTTCGGGTGACAGCATTTGCATGGCCACTCGGTACGGGTATAAAGTGGTGGATATGCAGACGCTTGAGGAGAAAAAATCGGCTGAAGTCATAACGGTGGACATGGAAGGCAATACAAACGGTGTAGCCGCCTTTTCCGGATGCGGCGGGAAAATGGTTTTCGGTTCGTATAACCGTATCGTTTTTTATTCGCTGCCGGCATATAAAGTTGAGGTAAAACTGGAATGCAGAGATGGATGGGTGACCGGCATAGGCTTTTTTGGCGGGTCCGGGAAAATTTACTCCATTATTAATAATCAGTATACACTCATCTGGGACCTGGAAACGGGTAAGGTTGTTAAAAACCTTTACGGTATTGTTATTAATATATCTGAAAATGGCAAATTCTACTGGATGTTGTCCAGGCCCCAGCAATCCATTGAATTACGGTCAACCAACGACCATTCCGAATTGAAAACCGTCCCCTTTCCGCTTAAGCCGGCCCTGCTGGTTTCGAATCACGACGGATCCTTTCTGGCCTGTGCCATTGACAATAGCATAAAACTGTGGGATGTAAACGCAGCCTGTGAGTGCGAGACTGTTTTCGGTCACTCGGGTAACGTGAACAGTATTGCCTTCAGTCATGACAGCAGGTATCTCATTTCAAGTTCCCATTACGAAGCCATGATTACCGATCTTGATGTCTACCGTACCATGATCGGCCAATAATATTTTTGTTTTTTTTCATACGCATTTGCATTCGTAATTTCTATTCATTATTATATGGGATGAAGTCTGTTCCGCAGGCTCTCCGGCTTAACCCGTTGATTTTTATCCGGTCATGGAGTGCGGCGATACGATGTATTGAACGTATGCTAAGCCGGCGGAGTGGAACGGCCTTCAATTATCGAAGGACAGGGGTTCGATTCCCCTACCGGGTTTTTCCCGGTTAGTTCAGTGGCAGAACGTTCGACTTCAGGGACGGGTAGGGGAGGTGAGGTGATGGAGGCATCGCGCGGGAGTTGCTCCCGCACCCGCTGAACGGCCTTGCAGGGCCATGGATACCGGATGGAATAATTCATGGTCCATTGGTAAGGCGGTTAAGGGATGTATCCCGGGAAGGAGGGTCCACCGCAGCTTGCTGCCGTGGATTCACAGGGCCCGGGAGAACCTCTTAAAGCCTGCTAAAGGATGATGGATCGTTCTTTCCTCAAGTTGCCCTCCGCTTTTCAGGGGGGTGATGCCGAAATTCACCCAGCCTTTCCCGCCCGTTTGTATTTGGGAGGTATGTATGATTGCCAGAATAAAAAACGATGAAAGGGGTCTTCTTTTCAAGGACGGTAATTACATTAAAAGACTGGGTCCGGGAAAACACGGTTTTTTTTCCTTTTCGAAATATTCGGTCATCCTGTGTGATGTGAATGAACCGTTTAAACCGGAAAACAGGAATCTCAACCTGTTCCTTCAGGATGAGGAATTGAAAAAAGAGCTGCACATTATCGAGGTCAAGGATCATGAAGTGGCTCTTCATTTTGAAGACGGGCTTTTTCGTGAATTCTTATATGCCGGCAGGTACGCCTACTGGAACGTATTAAAAGAACATGCCTTTATCATGATTGACAGGAAAAATCCGGAGATAACGGGGGAAATTGATCCGGCCCTCATGACACATCCCGGCCTGGCACCGATTATCTCCGCATTCACTATTGAGAGTTATGAAAAAGGCCTTCTTTTTTTTGATGGTATATATAAAAGGACTCTGGATCCCGGAAAACACGCTTTTTGGAACCTCTTTGTTTCGGTGGCGGTAAAAAAAGTTGACTTAAGGCAACAACAGATTGATATGGCGGGCCAGGAGATCATGACCCAGGACAAGGTGGCTCTCCGGCTCAATTTTATCTGCCATTATAAAATCACGGATCCGGAAAAAGTATTACTGGAAATCAAATCCGCAGAGGAACAGGTTTATATACTTCTCCAGCTTATTCTTCGGGAATATGTGGGAACCTGGCAGCTGGATGACCTTTTGAAAAAAAAGGAAGAGATCGGACAATTCGTGCTTGAGCGTTTAAAGGAAAAAAGCGGTGTCTTTGGCATTGAATTCCTTTACGCGGGTGTGAAGGATATCATCCTTCCCGGTGAAATAAAGGATATCCTGAATATGGTATTAATAGCCGAAAAGAAAGCGCAGGCCAACCTGATTACGCGGCGTGAAGAAACGGCATCCACCCGGAGCCTTTTGAATACGGTAAAACTGATGGAGGACAATCCCACCCTGTATAAGCTGAAAGAGCTGGAATATATTGAAAAAATCTGCGAAAAGATCGGGAACATCTCCTTGTTGGGCGGCAGTAATTTGATTGAAGGGCTGAAAACGATACTCGGTATGAAATGATAATTACTTATATCTCATGAGTCTCGCCGTTCACCGGAAGTGACGATTTTAAAACTTCGACAATGTCTTCAAGAAGGTAAGGCTTTACCAGCCTTCCCTTGAAGCCGAACTGGTTGGGGTCCGCCATTACAGGATCGTCGGAGTACCCGCTCGAGGCAACAGCCGTTACGGCAGGGTCCATATCAAGGAGTTTTTTCATAACCTCCTGTCCTCCCATCCCGCCCGGAATGGTGAGATCGAGAATCACCAGGTCAAATGGTTTTTGATTCGACATGCCGGTGTTGTATTTTTTGATGGCCTCTTCGCCATCCGTGGCGCAGTCGACCGTGTATCCCAGTTTCCCCAGGATTTTTTTGATAACGTCCCTGACAAATTCCTCATCGTCCATGACAAGGATCCTGCCGTGTCCCTTGTGGATTTTCGTATGATTTCCTGTTTCGCTTATCACGGCTTCCGGACTGGCCGGAAGATATATGGTAAATACCGCGCCTTTTCCCGGTTCCGAATCAACCTCGATAAGCCCGTCGTGTTTTTTTACTATCGAATAGGCCGTGGCGAGGCCCAGCCCGCTTCCATGCTGTTTGGTGGTAAAAAAGGGATCGAAAATACGGAGAATGTGCTCCCGTGATATTCCAGGTCCTTCATCCATTATTTTGATCTGAACGTACTTGCTGTTTCCCAGGATGGAGGGCTGGTGGCTGCCGGAGGTAATATTGCCCGCCGTGATGGTCACTTTCCCTCCATCGGGCATGGCCTGCCTTGCGTTTATCACAATATTGTCAATCACCTGGCTGATCTGGTTTTCATCGATATTGCACGGCCAGAGATCATCCGCGATTGAAAACGCCGCCGTAGTTTTTGAACCGCTCAATACAAACTGTACGTTTTCCTCCAGCAAGGGCCTTAAGATCTGCACTTTTTTGACAGGTTTACCTCCCTTGGAAAATGTTAGTAATTGTTGTGTAAGGTTCTTGGCCCTTCTGAAAACCCCCATGGCTTTTTTCAGGTGTTCATACGCCGAGTGATTCGTCTTTAACTGCCGTTGGGCCAATTCGATATATCCGTAAATACCCCCCAGTAGGTTATTGAAGTCATGCGCAATTCCTCCTGCCAGTACGCCGATGGATTCAAGTTTCTGGGAACTCTGCATGCTTTCCTCCAGCTTGATCTTCTCGGTAATGTCTCGAAAAACAATCACCTTCCCGATCGTATTCCCGTCCCTGTCATGTATGGATGAGAAAATATCCGTAATGATCAGTTCCCGGCCGTCTTTGGCATTGAGTATGTTTTGCCGGGTTATTCCCGGTATCCCCTCCCGTTTCATCAATTCTTCCATCGGGTTTTCGTAAGGGAGGCGGCTTCCCATTTCAAGTATCGAAAGAACCTCGAAAAGGGGTCTGCCTATGGCTTCCTCGATTGACCAGCCCGTCAATTCTTCGGCCACGCGGTTCATGAGGATGACCTTCCCTGAAACGTCCGTTGTGATCACTCCATCCCCTATACTGCCAAGCGTAATGAGGAGGCGCTCTTTTTCCGCGGCCAGCGCTTCTTCCGCTTTTTTCCTTTCAAGCGCATTAATAAGGATGGACCCTGTAAAGTTGAGCATGGTGACCAGGTCGTCAGGCCATTCCCTTTCTTCCCCTTTGTGGCCGTAAAGACCCAGCATGCCGTATAAGAATCCCTGGAGCACGAGCGGGATGAGTATTAAAGGCCTGAACCCGTACCTGGCAATCCACCGCCTTTCACGCGATGCCATGGCGGGAATGTCATCCAGTTTCCTGATGATCAGAAATTCCCGTTTCTTCAAAAGCCGCCAGTAATAGGCGAATGTATTGGAGGGGACATTCTGCAGCAGGTTGTACTCCGAATCGCACGGTTCTTCGCACCATTCGTGCGTGTTGGTGATGGTGGAACTGTCCTCTGAAAGGATGAAAAGGGAACATCTGGCCGCCTGGACGAATTCCCCCAGGGACTGCAATGCTTCCTCTATGTAATTGTCAATCTCAAAAACCTTGGCCTTGATGAAGCTGGCGGCTATGAGGAACAGCGTCTGTTGCAGCCTGTAACGGTACTTGAGCGCTTCTTCCGCCTTTTTCTTTTCCGTGGTCATCTGGAAATAAATGGTAATTCCCTTTTTTTGCGGGTACATCCGGACATCATACCAGTTCTCTTCGTTATTAGTGACGAATTTAAATTCAAAATGTATCGGCGACTTTTCCAGTATCACCTGCCTGTATTTGGAAACAAACTCCGTATTACGGGTCTCGGGGAAAATATCAAAAAAGTTCCTGCCGAGTACTCCCTTGGTGGGCTGGGGTAGCAGCCGTTCCGCCTCCCTGTTGAAATAGTAGATATTCAGATTGTCGTCAAGGGCAAAGAAGGCGTCGCTGATGCTTTTCAGGATATCGATCACACGGTTGTTTGCCTGGGTCAGTTGTTCGAGCGCCTCCTTTTGCTGAGTAATGTCGGTTATATACCCGTCAAAATGTGTAACCTCATTATTATTATTTTTTACGATGATTTTATAATCGTTCACCCAGACAATACTCTTGTCCGCACAAATGATCCTGTATTCCTGTTCAAAGGAAAACTGTTCCTTGTTTACCTGGTTTTTGACTTCCTTGACAACCCTTTTCCTGTCATTGGGGTGTATGATATCCAGGAAATTTATTTTTCCGCTTAAAAAATCTTTCGCCGTGTATCCGAACCGCAATATATTGGGTGAGATATACTCGATCGGCCAGTCCGGCAGGGCTTTCCACTTGTAGGCTATAACGGGCCCGCCCACGAAAAGATTACGTTCACGCTTAAGCTCCTGCTCTGTGTTTTTTCTGTCCGTGATATCCCTTGCGATCCCCATAACCGAGGTGATTTGATTGTTTTTATTCCTTAGAGGCAGCAGCCGGATATCCTGGTACATGTCCCTCCCGGGAAACCGTATGAGGTTATCCCCCGAATAGGCGGTACCGGTGGTGAATACTTCTTTGATTCTTTTAATGTGCCTGTCCGCCAATTGCGGCGGAAAGAGTTCCTTCTGGCTCATTCCGATCATTTCCTGTGTATTGATCCTGAAAACGGCCGCCGCGGCCGGGTTGGCATATGTCACGATGCCGTTCTGGTCCATAATGAAAATCATATCAGTGGAGGTTTCAGCGAGCTGCCGGTAGCGTTCCTCGTTCTCGTTCTCGCGCGAGATATCCTTGATCATTTCCACCATTAAACTGGCATTCCTGTCCGGGTCGTATACGGGAAACGCCTTGATCATCAGGTACCTTCCGTCTTTCGTGCTGCATTCCAGTTTTTCTTCCCTGCCGGTTTTAAGGGATTTCCGGACAGGACACTCGAGGCATGCGATACCGAGGGAAAGATCTATATTGCTGCATTTCTTTTTCCTTATTTTCCCGGGTGTCAGCTTAAGATGATCGCATAACGACTTATTTGCCCATTCGATGACCCCGGCATCGGGAGAATAAATGATAACATGGTAATCCGGCAGGGCATTGAAAATTTTCTTAATTTCTGCAATATTTGGTCCGTTTTTCATTTATAAAGATCCTGTCAGGACGTAATGCCCGTGCTTCCCGGCATACCCTTCACTAAAAACAGCCTCTTGTCTCATTCTCGTTTATGGAAAAGTAAAATTCAATACTTTTTCCGGTTAATACTGCCCGGGATTGCACGCAATTAAAATCGATTTCCCTGAATTGATGGCAAATATAATCTTGCAATAGATCATTGATTATTGTATAAAACAAAATTAGGATCCCGCGTTTTTTCTGTCAGGATTGAGGAAAAGAAAGGAAAAAATATGAAAAAACAGGCGTTGATATTCTTTTTTATGTTTTTGATGAATTTAACCGTGATGGGCCAGGTGGTCAGTGACCCGGATGACAGATTATATCATTACCTGACCATTTGGTATGAAAAAGGTTATATTGACAGGCTGCCTGTAATCAGGCCCTGTCCCTTGCAGGTAATCATTCCCATGCTCAAGAGCGTACAGGAAAAAGGAAGGAGGCTTGACGCTGATATAGCGGGGGCCTATTTAAAAGAGTTGAACGGGGATGCCGATAAGTCCGAATTTAAAACGGAGGATATCCTGCCGCGGGTTCATATCGGCGTATACAATAATTTTATGACAGACGGCGACGATTTTTATAACAGCACCAGCGTGGGTTTTTCTGGTAACGGATATGTAACGGATTATTTTTCCTATTCCGGTCTTTTATCCATGAGCCTGATTAATCCGCCCAATGCGGGATTTTTCCCGCTGTATTCAAGCTACATGGACGAATCGAAAAGCGGCGGCGGTAGTTTGGGAAGCTCGTTTACGATAGGTCAATTGAGTCAATTCGGCATTTTTTTCGGCAATGATTTCCTCTACCTGCAGACCGGCCTCATGCGTACCGCATTCGGCCCAAACTACGATTATAGCCCCGTTGTCACTCCGGAAGCACCGGCCGCCGGCCATATTTCCATTACGCTTGACGCGGGATGGATCGGGTTTTCAACCCTTTTCCTGGATTTACTGGCCAGTGAATATGTGGACGCCGTAACCGGCAACATGACGTATTTTGACGTGTCCGGTGATTATCCCGTTTTGAAATATCTCGTGGTCCAAACGATTCACCTCTCATTGTTCGACTTTCTGGAAGTAGGCGTCATTCAAAGTATCCTCGCGGGCGGCGTATTTCATTGGTATTACATTATCCCGTTCCCCCTTCAGAACCTCTTTTACAGCCAGCAGATGGCGGGTGACCGCGACTCATCCTTTATCGGGCTCTATATGCGCCTGCGTTTTCCGTACGGCATCTGCTTTAACAGCACCTTTTATATTGATGACTGGGATTCCTTCGGGGCGGCAAGCCAGGCACAGGGGGTCCTGATCAACTTCGATTCGGCACAGAACAAATTCGCACTTCAGGCCTCCCTCTCATGGACACCGGAAGTGCCTTTATTAAAACGGATAGACCTGGAATACCTCATGATTACCCCTTATACATATACGCATTCCCGTTTTTATAAGCTGAACTGGCTCATGTACACGAATGGCGGCGAAAAGCTGGGACCCAATCTTGAGCCGAACTCGGACCAGATATACCTTGATATCGAATTTGAGCCGGCTGCCTGGCTGAACATTGCCCTTTCCGGCCGGTTCATCCGGCATGGTAATGCCTCGGAAGGCTTTACCTCGTTTGACGGTTCCATTTATGATGACGGATTCCTGGATGAAAACACGCCTACCTTTGTCGGGGCGCCTTCCCGTTTCCTCACGCAAAGCCTCCTGGAATATACCCTCCAGACCGGTATCGATACCGGGTTTAACCTGGATTTTGACTGGGGAAGCCTGACTCTTGATTTGGGGTATTTGTTTGAATACGTGTGGAACCGGGACCTTGTACCGGGGAATGACCAGATGTTCAGTTATTTCCAGGTATCAGCCGGTTATAAATGGTAGACAGTTTCAATAATCGGGATAAAACATTTTAAGAACGTCTTCAGGTTCTTTGGAACCGTAAATGAAATAATAGAGAATCGTTGTTATGATGATCTTCTTCGTGTAGGCGCGGGTTTCCGAATAACTGATGGCCTCGGTAAAAAGGTCCCCCGGCAGGTCTTTAAACGCTCTCTGCCAGCGCCTTACATTGCTTAACCCGGCATTATAGGCCATGAGGGATTTGGATAAGTCCACGCGGGTATAAAGACGGTTGAAATAATCGGCACCCATGGCAATATTCGTTCCCGGGTCCGTCAAGTCAGGATTTGTTATACCGAGTCTCCGCGCCGATTCTTCGGCCGTAACCTCTATAAGCTGCGTTAACCCCACGGCTCCGGCCCTGGACACTATGTCTTTGTCAAAAAGGCTTTCCTCACGGATAAGGGCGACAAAGGGAAAAAACGGAATGTTCTCGGTTTCCGTACTGGATTTGATTTCATCGGAATAGACCAGGGGGAAAATGAATTTCAATTCTTCCAGCGTGAGGGAAAGGTCGTCCACCCGCCAGAGAAGACTGCTCAGCAGGCGAATGCTCTCCCTGTAGTGACCGGCGGCGTTGAATCGTTTTGCCATCACCAGAAGAATTTCCCTGGGTATGGTATCGCGTGTTTCCATGGCCAGATCACAGGCTTCTGTGTATAAACCGTATTCCATATAGAAGAATATTTTTTTTACCGAATCATCCAGGAAGGGAGGACTCGGCGGAGATGTCGCCTTGACCGTATCCCCGCTTGTCTTTGCCAGTTTCAGCAGGCAGTGTTCCTGGTTTAAATACAAGGCGGAAAGAAGCACGTAATAATCATGGGTGCATTTTTGCGCTATGTCGGTCAGCAGGGATTGCTTGATGGCCGTTTTTTCTTTTTCACCCAGCTTTAAAAATCCTTTATCGACAAGCCTTACAAGAATGTAAGTGAGTTGATTCACGATTTTTTCTGAACTGACCGGCCGGATAAGGATGTACAGGTCCCACAGTTTTTTCCACTGTCTTTGCGATACAAGAGAATTAATTTCGGTAACAAAGAGATCTTCAAAGTATTCCCTGTCCTTAATTCTGTTCATGTAATGGATGAGTTTTTTCCGGAATAATTCAGGACTGCTTTCCCGTGACATATCCAGAATGAACCATACAACCCTTTCCATTTGTTCTGTGTCCCGGATATCATCCAGGAAACCTTCCATTATATTGATACCCAGGCTGTAATTTTTCAATAACCTGTAAAACCTTGCCGTAATTTCCATTGCATAGGTCTTGTCTCCCGCGTTCAACTTTTGGGAAAGCCTGGAAAAGAATTGAGCACCGGCCCTGTATTGGGCTGTGCCTGTATACGCCGTGTAGAGCTGGTAAAGAATGGGTGACATGGTGTAAGCCGATAAATCAAGGTCAGTCAATGACTTCTCAAACAGGGGAATGGCCTCCGGCTGTTTACCGGTGATGAGGTAATACCTGGCGGTAAAAAAGTCCATTAAGGGTTCACTGAATTTTTTAACCCTGTTCTCGTCAAGAAGAAGAAAATCATAAGCCCGCTTATGAACAGTAGAAACGGAATCCTTGAAGAACAGGTCTTTGAATAAATCCGGCCAGTTATCTTTCTCCAGCCGGCATAGGGAAACGGCCTGGAATAACTTGAGTTCAAGGTTCTTTTCTTCTTCGGTATATTCTGCAACATAATCATTGATGGCTGCAAGTACTTCCTTGTCCCTCTTTTCCCAGTAAAGGGCCTCAATCATCTTGTATTTTGCCTTTTTCAGGTTCCCGGGGTCTTTAAACCTGTGTAATTGACCGGAAAAATGCTTCTTGATTGTGGAGAATTCATCCTTTTTGACAAGTTTTTCCAGGAGCAGCAGGCCGCAGGGCTCGTACCACCCGTAACTTTTACTCCATCCCGTTTCTAAAAGCTTTTCACTTGTATTTTCCCTGTAGATTTTATCGAAGATCAACGACATAAAGTACGGTGCCTCATCACCCAGTCGCAGGATATCTTCTATCTTTATTTTTTCATCTTTAAAATCAATTTTTTCAAAGAGGGAGTAGTCGGATTCTTCTATCGAGTGCCTGATTTTTTCAATGGGAATATTCCATATCTTGTTTGTTTCGCATGAAATGAGGACGAAAATGAAAAGAAAGAGGATGGGTAAAAAAAATTTGTATTTACTTCTTGGGTATAAAAATTTTTGTACCTGCAAATATTAAATCCGGGTCCTTTATGATTTTCCTGTTTGCCCTGGCTATCTTCATGTACAGCCATGGCGTCCTGTAAAATGTTTCCGACAGGTCCCACAATGTATCACCGTGCTTGATCACGTAGTAGGCGCCCTTTTCCGTAAATTGTGTTGTTCCCTTTTTCTCCGTCTGCTTCTTTACAATGGGTGTCGGCGGGGACGTGGGAATCGGGGTCGGTTTTTCCATTTCTTCGGGTATTTCTGTCGGTTCCGGCCGGGTGCTTGAATCTTCGGCGATTTTTGTCGGCTCCGGCGAAGGTTCGGGAGACGGAGATGTTTCCTCTGTTATCACATCCGGATTGAGTGCCGGTTTTTCCATATTGAAGAAATACGGAATGGCGTAAAAATAAATAACATAACCGATACCCGCTAAAATGATGAGGCCCAGGACCACGAAGAGAATACGGAAAAAGGGATTAGGCTTTTTATATTGATCGGGCGGTTGCGTTTCATCCCCGGGACCTTCATTGGCAACCGTTTCGGTGTACTCTTCTTCTCCTGCCGCCACATCTTTGGGAGGTGACGTATCATCCAGTTCAAATTCCGGAATGTCGTAAATTTCCTGTTCGGATAAATTGGTCAGGCTGACTGAAAGGGACTGTTTATCCCCGGAAGCGAGGTTTTTGGCCACGGCATTCAGGCTTTTATCTTCAGATACGCCCAGGATGACTTCTATTTCGGCTGTGCCCCTGGGTTTTGGTTCAATATTTTCAATGACAAGGCTGCCGATATATTCGGCATTTTCAATTGTTTTATCCATGCTTCTGTAAAAATCGATCTGCATGCTTTCCTGGCCATCTCGTACCGTTGTCAGGACAAAGCGTTTTTTGGTCTGTGAAGTCTCCTCTATAACCGGATAGAAAGAACCGTCACCGATTTTTATACCGATATTGTATGTGTCCAAATTCGCTCCTTTCTTCTTAAATAATCGGGATATTCAGCAAATAATTTAAAAAATAATAAGAAATATTCCGTTATTTTTTAATCGTATCCATTGAGACTTGGTTTGTCAACGCTGGAATAGTCTGCATTCTTTCTTTCCTGATGCTTCCAGAAGTGTTATTAGATTTTATTTGAAATTTTAAATCATCGTGGTAATAATATTTTTTTTTGAAATTGCATCAATTCTTGACTTTTTATGCCATGAACCTGATAATTAACCTATATGGGGACTTATAATGTTATTATTGTTATTGGAATAACTATTTTAGCCGTTGCAATAGTTTTTGCCCTTTTTTTCCAGAGGAATTTGTCATCGGATTCTTCAAAAAGGAAACCGAAAAAGAAAATTAAAGATAGAAACAAGATTATAAAAATGGCCAACAAGAAACTGATGATCAATCCAAAAGATCCCGATGCTTTGCTTGCATTGGCGGACCTGTATTTCCGTGAAGGGGTCTATGACAAGGCGGCCAGAAATTACCAGATACTTCTGAACATGTGTGCCGCCAATCCTGACCTCAACGAATTTGAAATTACCTTGAATTACGGGCTTTCCCAGGTAAAATTAAAAAACCTGGAAGAGGCGTATAAGAGCTTCGTCCTGGCTAGTACGATGGGTCATGAGCATTTTGATCTCAATTTCAACCTGGGTTACATGGAATATTTAAGGAAAAATTATGAGAAATCCGCATTACTTCTTGCAAAAGCCCGGGAGGACCAGCCCGATCATGTGCAGACCATCCGGTTTTTGGGATTAAGTCTTTTCAAGATAAAGAAGTACCCGGAAGCCATTTTATGCCTGGACAAGGCCATTGAATATGAACCGGATGACAAGGAGGCCCTTTTCAACCTGGCCGAGTGCCTGTATGAAACCGGTAAACATGACAAGGCCCTTCTTATATTTTCCCATCTTCGCACCGATGCCACGCTTGGCCCCCAGGCGGCATTGGTTGCCGGAACAATCAATCTAAATTTAAAACAGTATAGTAAGGCCGTCATGGACCTGGAAATAGGTTTGAGGCATGAATCAATACCCAGGGAAGTGGGTCTGGAATTAAAATACAGGCTGGCCAATGTTTATTTCAAATCGATGGAAATTGACAAGGCCTTGAAACTCATAAAGGAAATTTATTCGATTGCACCTGATTACAAGGATGTTTCGGAACAGATAAAGAAGTATGAAGAGCTTTCCTTGAATAAAAACCTCCAGGTTTATCTCATTTCTCCCGCGTCGGAGTTTATCACCCTTTGCCGGAGGATAGCGATCAATTTCTTTCCAAAGGCGCGCTGCAAAATAATCGATATTACCATTGTTAAAAATTCATATACGGATATCCTCGCCGAGGTTAATACCAAAAAATGGGAAGACCTCATTCTTTTCCGGTTTATCCGTTCCACGGGGACTATCGGCGAGTTGATCCTGCGTGAACTCTATTCGCGATGCAAGGACCTTAAAGCGGGAAGGGGATTCTGCATCTCTGCTGGAAATTATACGGAAGGTGCCAAGCAATTCGTCGAGGCACGGTTGATTGACCTGATTGAAAAGGAAGCCCTTTTAAAAATATTCAATAAATTCGCCCTTAATAGCGACATTTAAGCTATCCCCCGGCATTCATTTTATAAGAATCTCCTATATATGTTTTTACCTAAAAATATTGTTTTTTTTATTTTCCGGGTAAAACAGTACTCCAGGTACTATAAAATTCCATACTGAAAGTTTGTTTCCGAATGAAAAATTTGATATTAAATTATAGCCAATGGGTCTGTATTAATGAAGAAACTTCAAGGGGTAAGGAGGATTGAGTCATGAATATTCGTTCATCAGGATTCCAGTAATAACCGGTATCTCATCAAGCTACGTGTTATCAGGCCAGTTGTTAGGACCGGCTTGATAAAAGAAACGCTCTTTGAAAGTATTAAGAAAGTGTTCCTGTAAAAATGTTAAGCTTAGGTAGTTTTTTTCGTTTGTGTATCCGGGTGAGATAATTCAAAGTGGTTTATCCTTCACCCTGGATTAAATTGAAGGAGGATTTTAATGAATAGAAATTTTAAGTGGAATTTTGTATTAATATGCCTATGCTTGATTATACTTATAACAGTACCCGCTATTGCGAGACGGACAACTTCGACCTCTACACCGACGCCGCCCGCAGCCGCGACACCGACGCCGCCGCCAGCTGCAACCCCGACACAGGCAAGCTCGGGTGGGGCTCTGTGGGCTGATGAATTCGATGGTTCGGGTTTACCCGCCTGGAATTTTGATATTGGTAATGGCGACTGGGGCTGGGGCAACGGCGAACTTCAGTACTACACGAACCTCACCACCAACTGCAACAAGTCCGGGGGATACCTGAACATAACGGCCCGGAAGGAATCCTATGGCGGATGCGCCTATACGTCGGCAAGGATTAAAGCCCCGTTCACAAGAACATACGGCAAAATTGAAGCACGGATGAAACTGCCGATGGGGCAGGGGCTCTGGCCTGCGTTCTGGATGCTCGGTACAAACATCAACCAGGTAAGCTGGCCGGCATGCGGCGAAATTGACATCATGGAACACGTAAACAGTGATGGACAGGTCACCGGATTTATACACTGGGACTGCAATGGACAGGCGGATTACGGCACAGGAGTGGCCTGCTCGCCCGGGAACTGGAACACGTATGCGATCCTCTGGAATTCATCTGCTATCAAATGGTATCTTAACGGCGCGCAATTCTTCGAAGCGAATATACTGAACAGCGTCAATTCAACGGAAGAATTCCACAGACCGTTCTTTATTCTGTTAAACCTGGCCGTCGGAGGACAATGGCCTGGTTCTCCGGATGGTTCCACGGTTTTCCCGGCGGTAATGCAGATTGATTATGTGAGATGGTATAGCGAGTAAGAAAGAAGGCGATGCCTCTTCGTTTTGTCATTATGATTGATTGAACCTTACCTCTAAAACCGGCCGGTCGGGACTTGCTGGCAAGCCCTGACCGGTTTTTTGTTTATAAGGCACCTCAAAAAACCTCCTTTTGGAGCCGCTGGCCGAATCAAAACCCTTTTAAAATCGGGGTTTTTAGAGGTTGCCCAGGATAAATCGATAGTTT
>JAFGKU010000145.1 GCA_016928415.1 Spirochaetales bacterium | reverse complement strand
GCTTTTAAAGGACATTCCCATCCATTGGAATCTCGTTTCAAACCCGTTTCTGGAAAATCCCTCCAGACTCGAGGGCCTGATCGACGATATTCAATCACGGGTAGAATCAAAAAAGGACATCCCCCTGCCAATGGGCTATACAGGGGCACTTCACCCTTACCTGACCCTCCTGGAACTGGAAAAGGAGGTATTCTGGTCAAAAAAAAATCCCTGGAATTCGGGAATTGAGGACAAATTCTCTATAAATCCCCGGGCTTTACTGCCGTATTTTGCCGATCTGAAACGCAAGGAAAGCATCGAAATTTACAAAAAATACGGGTTTAAAATAATCGGAATTGAATCAAGTCATTACGGTTCCCTGCCGCACAATACAATGGACGATCTCGAGCTGGACGACATCCGGTTTTTCAGCATGTATAAGCTGGACCTGAATAATCTTGAAAAGGCAAGGCTGTTCCCGAAGGTCCTGAACCTGAAAAATTCCGAATATCTTTTTATCCTGATAGATATATCAAAAACCCGGGACAACTATGCCTCTTTATCAAAAACGGTCTGGGAGCCTTTACAATCCTTCATTCACTGGTTGAATTCCAGGTACAAAATGCAGTTCCCCGATGTACATGAACATGACTTCCAGAAAAACCTGAGGCTCTCAAAACAGGTATCAAACAATGGCTCCTTCTCTTTTCCCAATAATCCCGTTTCCAATTTAAAGGTTTTAAACACCGAAAATTTCAGAAGGCTCCGGTTTAAAACCATGATGGATTACAAGAAAATCCTCGGCAACCTGTCCTACAAGGACATCAACATGGTGGAAGACAGCAAACCCAACGCCTTCAAGGATTCTGTTTTCCCCGATCCCGTAAGGGAAACAACCGCCAGCATGCAGGGAATTGCCAGCATCATGCAGGACAATTTCACCGTCAACTTTGATGAAGGCAAACTGAAAAATTTCCTTCTTGACGGCAAACCCCAGCTTTCCGGATTATCTACCAGGTCCTATATCCAGATTGAAGGAAAAAAAATTAATTTCAAGAATTTGAGTTCGTCATCCATCGAAGGGGAAAAAGTCAGGGGCCTGCGTGAAGTACAGAACATATTTGTGGGCGAATCGGAATCGGCCGGTTTACAGGTAACGGATTACTTCTTTACCGAGGATATACCCTATCTTTTCCTGACTACAAAAATAGAACTGAAAGCATTGAATCTGGAGAATGAAATCGAGGCATTCGTACCGTTTGAAATGCCTTTTTTCACGTTTACAAAAAGGGAAAAAATAGTTGTCCAGGCCTTTCACGAAAATACACCCATTTCCTATATTTTCGATCACCAGACCAAAAAAACCTGTATACCCGGCAATCTTTTTTATATTTCCAAGGATGATCATGTAATAATTCTCGGATTTCCCCAGGAAAACGGGCTGGATTTCGGCTTAATCGAGATAAAAATTGAAAAAGTGAAAAGAAATTATATCTTCAATGTCATTATTTTAGGGAGTGCCTTTCCGAACAATGCCAGGCTCTTCCAGGGTTACAGCGAAATAAGTTCGGTATTCCTGGGGTGCTCGAGCATTTTCCCCGGCGAAGCTCCGGAAATGGCATTGAATGTAGCCGGTGAAATTCCCGTCCATCAAATTTATAAAAACAGTCTTTAGGCCGGACTTCCCGGGTTCACCATTAATTCCCCGGAATAAATTTCAAGCGTTTTTCCCGTACTTTCATCCATAAAAGCAAGGGCCCCCTCATCCGTAATACCCGCTATCCTGCCCGTGTATTCATTTTTCTTTCCACCCGCCGGACCGGAAACAACGATTTTCACCGTTTCATCTGCGGCATAAAGACGGTTCTGGATGAGAGTTTTCCAGCTTTCATTTTCCATTGTTTTCTTGATCGCGCTCATCAGGTTTTCGAGGAGCTCAAAGATATTAATAAAACGATGGGTCTCGTTTCTCAAGGATGTGGCTGTTCCGCCCAAATCACCTGAAAAACCGGTTTGATTACAGTTCAAGCCTATCCCGACCAGGTAAGCATCGCCGTATTCCTCGCAAAGTATACCCGAAACCTTCCTGTTGTTTATGAAGATATCATTGGGCCATTTTATCAGGGCTTTTAAATCGAAAAGCTGCTCCAGCACAAGGGAAACGGCCAGCCCGGCCAGGAGCGGGAATACCGTAACGGGCCGGTGCAGGGAAGAAGCGGAGAAGATAAGGGTAAAAAGAAGGTTCTTCCCGGGACTGGAAACCCACTCCCTGGTTTTAAAGCGCCCCCTCCCGTTCTCCTGATACGACGCCATGGCGATGGTACCATGCGGTTTTCCTTCATCTACCAGCGCGCGTGCATCGGCCATCGTGGAACCGGTTCTCTCCTTGTAGTAGACTTGCGCATCTTCCCACGGCAGTTTGATTTTAATCCTTACCATTATCCCTGTATCCTTTGAATGCTGATAATACTCGGTATGCCCTGGAGGCTTTTAATCACCTTACGCAGTTCACCATGATTCTCCATTTCAATGGTAAAAATGCCCATTATACTGTCCTCATAGGTTTTCTCAAGATGCCCTTCAATGAGATTGCCCTTTAATTTCCTGATAGCCTGCTCAATTTCTGAAAAAAGGTCTGTTTCGGTTTTTGCACGGATTCTGTACCGGCCCGTGGATTTGGGCATAATGGTTTCCCAGGCCACGTCGACGAGCCTTTCCTCGATGTCTTTTATGTATTTCAGGTTGGGGCACGATTTTTTATGAACGATGATACCCCGCCCCCTGGACACGTATCCCACGATTTCATCTCCCAGCACGGCTTTACAGCAGAGGGCAAACCTTACCATGATATTTTTCTCATTTTGAATGACAACACCTATCTTGTTCAGGTTCATGTAGGTTGTACGGGTTTTAGACGGCGCCTTTTCCTTTTTATTGACGTGCTTTTCCTGGGCCTGTTCCTTCTTCTTCTCCTGCTGGCTGAGAATCAGCATCTGGTCCGGGTCGTTCATATTCAGCCAATGCTTTATCTTGGAACGTGCCCGCGACGTTTTCGCGTATTTCAGCCAGTTAATATGGGGATGGAAATTCGGATTGGTCTGGACCTCAATCACCTGTGCATTGGTCAGGGGCTTTCTCAATGGGATGATATGCCCGTCCGCCTTTGCATTGACGCAATGGTTGCCCACCTCCGTATGGATATGATAGGCAAAATCAATCGCCGTGGCGTCCTTGGGCAGTTCGATAATATCACCCTTGGGCGTAAACACATATATCGTATCCTTCAACAATTCACTTTTAATTTCCTCAAGGAATTCGGTGGAAGCCAGCTGCGCCCTGGAATTCCAGGTTTTCAGCTTGTTAATAATGGCCAGGTCCTCTATGCGGACATGCTCCTTGGAAAACCCCTTTTTATAAAGCCAATGCGCGGCGATTCCGTTTTCAGCGGTATGGTCCATTTCGAAAGTCCTGATCTGGATTTCGATCATCTTGCCTTCATAGCACATCACCGTGGTATGAAGACTCTGGTAACGGTTGGCCTTCGGCATGGCGATGTAATCCTTGAACCTTCCGGAAATAGGCATCCAGAGTGTATGGACAATACCAAGGAGGGTATAACATTCCGCCTGGGTGCGGCAGAGTATCCTCAATCCCAGGAGGTCATAGATTTCCTGAATCTGCTTGGAATGCTTTTTCATCTTGTAATAAATGGAATAAAAATGCTTGGCCCTCGCTTTGACATCGATTTCTATACCCTCTTTCCCGGCGGCCCCAAGGATGGCCCTTTTTACCTTTTCCAGGTAATCGGCCCGTTCGGTTTTCTTCTCGGATACAAATTTCTTGATATGTTCATACACCATGGGATTCAGGAATTTCAGGGAAATATCCTCCAACTCATCCTTGATCCTTGATATCCCGAGCCGGCCGGCCAGGGGGGCGTATATGTCCAGGCATTCCTGGGCGTTCTTTTTCTGCTTGTCCTTGTCCAGGTATTCAAGTGTCCGCATGTTATGAAGCTTGTCCGCAAGCTTTATCAGGATAACACGGATATCTTTTACCATCGCAAAAAGCATTTTACGGATTGTCTCCGCTTCCTGTATGGTCTTGCTTTTGGCCTTGATCTCTGAAATTTTCGTCACACCGTCCACTAAAAGCTCAACATCTTTTCCGAATTCATTCCTTATGTCTTTTTTGGTGACGTTGGTATCTTCTATGACATCATGCAATAACGCGGCTATGATGCTCATGTGGTCAAGCTTCAAATCAATGAGAATAAGGGCGACATGCAGGGGATGTATTATGTAAGGCTCCCCGGAGGCTCTTTTCTGATTATGGTGCAGGCCCATGGCCCAGCGCGCGGCGCTGATTATTTCTTCCCGCTCCCCTCCTGAGTACATTGCCAGCTTGCCGGTCAATTCATCCGCCAATGCGGTTGGATTCCACTCCACCTACTTTCTCCTTCCGTGGATAATCCGTTCCCTGCCGGCAAGATCGTTAACAATGCCGATCCGCTCAAAACCATCATCCTTCAACTGGTCTGAGAGTATTCCCATCAGGGGCGGCGCAGATTCCAATACAAGAAAACCACCGGGTTTTATCTTCCGGCCGGACTGTTTTATAATCATCTCTGATATTTTAAGGCCTTCTTTACCGCCATGCAACGCTAAAACCGGTTCCGGCCAGCCTATTTTCTTCATTTCATCCACTTCCCGGCCGGTGAGGTACGGCGGATTGGCAACAATGAGGTCAAACTTGCCGGGGATATTTTCAAGCAGGTCGGACTGGTAGAGGGGAATCTCCTGTTCAAGGATATTCCTGCAGTTCATTTTACATACCTCCAGGGCATCCCCGGAAATATCAGAGGCGGAAATTTCCAGGCGGGGCAGTATCGATTTCAAGGATATGGCGATACACCCGCTCCCTGTACAGAGATCGTGAACGGAATGAATGCCGGGATTTTCTTTTACGAGGCCTGCAACCGTTTCAACCGCGATTTCAGTGTCCGGCCTGGGAACTAAAACCCGTTCATCCACGTAAAAAGTAATGCCGTAAAATTCTTTTTTATTGATGATATAGGATACGGGTATCCCCTCACACCTTTTCTTCAGGCGTTCTTTATATTGTGCATAAAACTCCGGGGGCAGGCTGTCCGGAAAGGACGCGTATAATTTTTCTTTGGAAATGTGCATGGTTTCTGCAAGAAGGATTATCGCATCCAGCAGAGGGGTATCCACCTCGGCATAATAGAGAAGCGAATATCCTTCCTGCATGGCCGATCGAATTGTCATGAAGTTGTCTTTAAGTACGATTCCCTTGCATTGAGTTTTAGGGCTTCGATAATTTCGTTTAAATCACCGGCAATGATGTATTCCAGCTTATAAAGCGTCAGGTTGATCCTATGGTCCGTGACGCGGTTCTGCGGGAAATTATATGTCCGTATTCTTTCCGAACGGTCACCCGTACCCACCTGGCTGCGCCGTTCCTGGGCTCTCTCCTGATGCTTTCTCTCTTCCTCGCGGTCGTACAGTCTTGCCCTCAGTATTTTCATGGCCTTTGCCTTGTTCTTATGCTGCGATTTTTCGTCCTGGCAATGAACGGCTATCCCCGTAGGGATGTGTGTTATCCTGACCGCGGAATCCGTCTTGTTCACGTTTTGACCGCCGGGGCCGGAAGCCCGCATTGTTTCAATCCGTAAATCGTCCGTGTCAATCGTGATATCCGTCTCCTCCGCTTCGGGCAGGACGGCCACCGTTATGGCCGAAGTATGGATGCGCCCGCCCGATTCCGTTACCGGAACGCGCTGCACCCTGTGTACGCCGCTTTCATACCGGAGGTCCTCGTAAACGCTTTTGCCATTAATGGAAAAAATGATCTCTTTAAAACCCCCGATGCCCGTTTCGTTGGCGGACAGGATTTCGATTTTCCATCGCCTTTCCTCTGCAAAACGGCTGTACATACGAAAAAGGTCGGCGGCAAAAAGGGCCGCTTCCTCCCCGCCCGTTCCGGCCCTGATTTCCATTATGATATTTTTAAGGTCCAGGGGATCCCTGGGTATGAGCAGAATTTTAAGCTCATCTTCAATCCTTTCCCTGTCCAGCTCCAGCCCCTTTAATTCTTCCCTGGCAAGTTCCCGCATTTCATGGTCCTTTACCGTATTCAACACGTCCTTTGTACCGCTTATCTCCTGTTCCAGCTTTTTATACTTTTCATATCCCTCTTCCACCGGTGTCAGCAACGACAATTCCTGCATCAATTCCTTATAGCGTTTCTGATTTTTGATGATATCGGGCTGGGCCAGAATTTCACGGATTTCAGCACAACGCGAGCAAATTTCATTCAATTTATCTTTCATATGGGATTATCTCTCTCTGTTTCAGGCGCTGATCACGTCCGCCGATTTTTTCCCGGTCTTTATGGGGAAAATGAAACCAAACAGGCTTCCGCAGGCACCGCCGATGATGTGGGCGAATTCGGAGATATTATTCTGCTCAAACAAAGCGGCATATATCTCCTTGCCCAGGAATAAAAGGCTTATGAGTATGAAGGTAAGGGGGATTTCACCCGCCTGGATGTTGGTGAAAGAAATAAGGAGAATAAGCATGAATACGATGCCGCTGGCCCCCAACAGGCCCGAATCGAAAAACAGGACATTCAAAATCCCGGTAACCAATGCCGTCACGATCATCATGATCAAAAGCGGGATTGATCCGTATTTTTCCTCCAAAACAGGCCCGATAAGGAGAATAAAGGTGAAATTATTTACCAGGTGGGCCCAGCCGGAATGACCCATGGCATGGGTAACGAGGCGCAATGCATCAAGCGAAAAAAACCGGAAACCCATACCCTTGCCCGGTACGGAGAAAAATCCGGACATGATAGCGGGAATAAACTGTGCAATAAAAACCAGAACGGTACAGATGATGGTATAACTCAGGATGACGGGTGCATTATACCTGATCCTGAACCCCCTCGGGGCTGTAACGCCTCTGTCCAATCCTGTTATTTCATTGTTTTCCATACCCAGTCACTCCTTTCCGACCAATATAGGTAATTTATGCCAATTTGTTTTTAAAAGTCAATAGACGACCCGTGAATCGGTACGGGTTATTAATATTGCATTTTGAAAAGAGAATCACTACAATTAAAATGGATTAAAAATTATGATAATGGATATTTTATAGATACAATGAGTTCAACAGGCACTGTTTTATTTGATTTAACGGGTAAAATCATATCGTTCAATACCGAGGCGAAAAACATATTCAACCCCGGGGAAGGGCAGCTTACCGATATCACTAAAATCGGTAATGGATTGAGTACTTTTTGGGAGCGGATTAAAATGAACCCTGTTCCCCTGACGGTGAATGCACACCCTATCCATAACAGGACGAAAAATTGTACCGAGAGCTACTCCCTCCATTTCTCGCCTCTTTTTACCAATGACAACCGGCTTACGAACATACTTCTGGTCCTGACAATGGACGGAGGAACGAATGGGGCGCACGAGGAGGATAAATACAGGGCATTGGCGCTATTAGGAGGCGGGCTTGCCCATGATTACAACAATATATTCACGGTCATCCTGGGAAATATCGCGCTTGCCAGGACGATTGATTCCATTGACGAAGAATTCGAGGAGATATTGACGGAAACGGAGAAAGCCACAACCAGGGCCAAAGACATGACATCCAACCTCCTGCTTTTTTCGCGTACGGCAACGCCGGACAAAACAGGGGAATCCATGCCTGCCCTTTTGACGGCGGAAGCCGCCAAATGCTTTAAAGACTCGTCTATCAAAACGGTGACCGAATTTGCACAGGACCTGTATCCGGCGTCCGTAGACAAGGGGCTGTTCCTTCAGGGACTGATAATGCTTTTTCTTTTTATAAAACAATGGATGAACGGGGAAGGGATTGTACGGGTAACGGCGGGAAACGCCGTCCCTTCGGAATCGACTCCCTTTCTGGATGCGTCAAAAAAATATATAAAAATCACGATAATCGACTCGGGCCCGGAATTGAGCCCTGTTCATCCTGAAAAATATTTTGAACCGTACGCCTTTAAAAATAAAAAGGGACTGGAATTAAACCTCTCTATTACCTATGCCATCATCCGGCGGCATAATGGTTTCATCGAACTCGCCAAGGGAGGCAAGGGAAATAACATCTATTCCCTCTACCTTGAAGCGGCGCTATCCTGATATCCCCTTCATTATTTTCCGCAAAGCCTTATCCGCTTCATCCCTGTTCTTCGCCTCAAGCCTGAGCCGCAGCAGAGGTTCCGTATTACTCGGCCTTAAATTGAACCAGAATCCGGGGGTATCGATACTGATGCCGTCCAGATGCGTAATTTCAGCGTCGGTGAAAATGCTTTCAACGCGTTTCATGGCGCCTTCCTTGTCTTCCACCTCAAGATTGATCTCGGGAGCCTGATAATATCTTTCCTTGAGCGGACCGATTAATCGGGAGAGAGGTGCGCCGGCTTTCTTCAGTATATTCAAAAGCATGATGACGGCATAAGCTGCCGATTCGGTATAATAGGTATCGGTAACGCGGAAATACACATGGCCGGATGTTTCGGCACCGAACAGGGCCCCGGATTGAACCATCGCATCATAGAGATGCGTGTATCCCACCTTCGAGATAACCGGATTTCCCTTTAACTCCCTGATCCTTTCCGGCAGCACGCGTGAGGAAATGAGGTCATAAACGATGCTTGCTCCCTCCTCTTCGGATAAAAAATTTTCCGAAATCAAGGATGAAACAAAATAATTCTGGATGATTTCACCTTTCTCGTCGACAAACAGGACCCTGTCGCCGTCACCGTCCAGGATGGCGCCGAAGTCCGCCTTCTCTTTTTTAATGGTCTCGGATATCTGCGCCCTGCTTCCCTCCTCGAGCGGATTGGGGCCGTGATTGGGAAAATGTCCGTCAGGTTTTTCATTGATAATGATCCCGTTCAAATTCAATCTGCCCACCAGTTCCTTGAAAATCCTGCCGGAGGAGCCGTTCGAAGGATCAATCACAATCTTGAGATTATACTCCGGGTACCTGGCAAATTGTGAAAGGAAATCGATATAACCGGCAACCGGTGCATCATCCTCCCGGAAGCTGCCTCCGGGAATTACCCCATCCGAGGAAAGGGAGGCAACCATGGCTTCAATTTCATTCAAACCCTTGGCATAACTTACAGAGCCTCCCTTGTCGTCAAAAAGTTTAAACCCGTGATACTGGGGCGGGTTATGGGAAGCGGTAACCATCAGGCCCCCGTGAAATTTACCGTCGTATTGCGCATAATGAAGCGCCGGCGTACTGCACAAACCGATACCGAGCACTTCCTTTCCTTCATCAACAAGCCCCCTGACCACCTCCCGGTACAACTCCCCGGAATGCAGCCTGGCATCATAACCTAATACATAGGTTTTACCGCCATGGTACCGGCCGAAAGCCCTTCCCACCTTGTATGCAAAATCGCCTGAAATTCCCTTGTTCCAGATACCGCGAATGTCATATGCCTTGAAAACGCCGCTCATTCTTCCTCCTTTTGATTAAAGTAAATTTGAAAATTGAATTAAAAAACATATCTGCAAATAAAATTATATCTGATCATGCTCCATATAAAGCTTGTTACCTATCCTGGCCAACTCACCTTCTTCATCCATTTTAAGGATTTTATTCCTTATCTGTTCCACATTCTCCCGAACAGACGGTACCGGCTCATCGATGAATTTAATGCCGACCTTGGGTTTACCCAGGGGCAGGTATTCAAGACTGAAACCTATATAAAAATCGGAAGGGCCCGTATCATCGCTGACCTGAACGTGCCCGATATAATGCTTTATATATTCAACCGGGGATTTTATTTTAAAAATATTGTCTATTGCATGTACCTCAAGCATGTCTTCATTCTCCTTTTTTCAGGCTGCTCAATTGCCGGGTCAGTTCTTCCCACCGGTTGATCGCCTCATCGTGCTCCGCTTTCATTTCCTCAAGCCTGAGCTTGATCTCTTTCATTCTATTTCCGTCCGTATAAACATTCTCTTCCGTCATGGCTTGCTCAAGCCGGGCCTTATTATGATCCAATTCCTCCAATCGTTCAAGAATCTTCTGCTCTTCTTTTTCCCATTTCCTGATCTCGGTTCTTCTTCGTTTATCTTCAAACCTGGTATCTGCCTTTTTCCCCGTCTCCTGCTGCAATTCCGGTCCTTCAGGGCTTTGATTCCCGTTATCCCCCGAGGCTTTTTTATCAATATAATAATCATAATCCCCATAGTAAAGCGTACCTTTACAATTTTCTATTTCAAAAACCCTTGTGGCCAGGTTCCTGATAAAATACCTGTCATGGGAAACGAAAACCAGCGTACCCTGATATGACTGCAGGGCATCAAGGAGAATCTCTTTCGAAGAGAGGTCCAGATGATTCGTCGGTTCGTCCAGAAGCAGGAAATTCGACGGATGAAGGAGCATTTTCAAAAGCGCCAGCCGGCTCTTCTCTCCGCCGCTTAAAACGTTAACCGGTTTATACACATCATCCCCCGAAAAAAGAAACGATCCAAGCATGTTTCTGATATTTGGAATCAGGTCGAACGGACAAACACCCTCTATTTCGTCTATGACGGATTGGGAACTGGTGTACTGCTCGATGTCATCCTGCAGGAAAGACTGGATGGTAACACCCTTGCCGAGCCTGACATCCCCGCCGTCCTTTAAAAGATTTCCTCCGATAATCTTTATCAACGTGGTTTTCCCGGCCCCGTTAACACCCACGAAGGCAATTCTATCACCCCTGTTTATGGAAAGGTTTATATTCATTAAAACAGCCTGGTCCTGGTAACTCTTGGAAACATTGCTCATTTCCAGGACGATATTTCCCGAATGCGGCGGCCCGGGAAACGAAAAATGTATCTTTTTAAGACTCGGTGGTTTTTCAATCCTCTCGAGCTTTTCAAGGTATTTGATCCGGCTCTGTACGAGTTTCGCTTTCGATGAATTGTACTTGAACCTCTTGATGAACATTTCAACCCGGGAAATTTCCTCCTGCTGGCGGATATAGGCTTCCTGGATACTTGCCAGTTCACGGGACCTTTTCAATTCGTATTCGCTGTAATTGCCGCTGTACAGGTTCAGCCGGCTCAAGTATATTTCCGCAATACGGTTAACGGTCACATCAAGGAAATACCGGTCATGTGAGACGATGAGGAATCCTCCGCTAAAATCACGGAGAAACGATTCAAGCCAGTCCCTTGCTTCCAGATCAAGGTAATTCGTTGGTTCGTCCAGAAGAAGTATATCGGGGCTTTCCAGCAGGACCCTGGCCAGGGCGATTCTCATCTGCCAGCCTGCGGAGAATTCAGAGACACTTTTACTGAAATCTTTTTCCCTGAATCCCAGTCCTTTCAAGACGGAATGAATGGATTGCTCGCGGGAATAGTAATTACTTTGCAGAATCCGCTCATGAAGTTCATGGTGACGGGCAACCAGTTTTTCCGCTTCCGGAGAACCCTCCTTCAGTCGGCCCATCTGCGTTTCCAGTTCCTGAAGCTCATCAATCAATGGGAGAATGACGTCATAACTCTTTTCCGCTTCCCCGTAAAGGGTCCCCTCTGAAAAAGCCACTCCGGATTGGGGCAGGTAAGAGACACGCGTACCTTTTTCATAGACTACTTTTCCCCTGTCCGGCTTTACCGTAGTTGTCATGATTTTCATCAGGGTGGACTTGCCGCTTCCATTGGCACCGGACAATGCCATCCGGTCCCTGTCCGTGATAAGGAAATTGACAGAATCAAGCACCACCCTTGACCCGAATTCCACGGAAATTTCGGAAAGGGTTACGGAAGGCATTCAGTCACCGGTAAACTCAAAGAAAATAACGATGGCATTGACGGCCTCTTTTTTAACTTCCATGTTCTCGACACTACCGCTCAAGAGACTGTAAAAACGCACACCGTTATTCGTAAATTTATACAGGAAATTAATTGTCCTGAGATTTTTTGGCAAATTGTCCATAGAAAGGGTTATCACACCATCATAACCGCTTTTAAGATTCGAAGCCAGATAAAACGGGAAGTCGAACCTGCCGGTACCTGAAAAATTTTCAGGCAGGACATTGGGAACCAGTTTATCGAAACCGCTCCAGGTAACCGTTTTATCGCTTCTCAGCCTGATTTGACCGTAGGCGGAACTTGAAAGCCTGTTTCCCTTTGAATAAAAATCCTCAAAAATACGATCGCGTCTCTCCAGTTCCCTGTTTGTAATTTCCCCGATATCTTTATCAAAAACGATGAACTGCTGCGTTATGGCCGTGTCATTCAGCAGATACTTCAGGGAGATCCTGTTATGGGTGTTTCTCTCGATTCTTAACGGTGTGCCTTCCAGAATATACACACCCGGTTTAACTTCCGTCGGTTGTGTATAGGAGTATGTGACGGATATTTTATCCGTTACCAGTTTAACCGTTTTGTCTTCCTTTTGGGGGAATATACCCATGCTTTCCCTGAATTTACTCAAATCGATCCGTCCGCTGTCCATCATTTCCTTAAACACGATGGGCCGCCAAGTCTTGCTGAAAAAATAATCGATAAAGGAAAGTGTACTTCCGCCAAGAGACGCCAGCCGCTCCTCCGGGTCCCCTTCCGCTTCAAAAAGTTTGAGGTAATATCCGAAACAATAACCTTTTTTCCCTATAAGAAGTCCGTGCTCTCCCAATTCGGATTTCTGATAACCCACCAGGACCCTGTACCAGTAATCTTCCATGCCCGAAATATCCACCTTGTCCTTTTCCCTGCCGATTATCTTGACCACCTGGTCCTTTTTCAGCTTGAATATGATGTTCACCTGTGCATTCGTATCCGGCGCTTCCCTCACAGGCGGAACGCCGTCTTTTTCGGAATAGGCATAAAGATTCGTAAAGGTTTTAAAATTCCCGGCAAATTCCTCGCATTTACCGTAATCTTTAAAATATTCAAGCCGCCAGGCGGGCATAATGATCCTTTTATCACTTTTTTTATCCGGTACAAAATACTCCTTCCCGGCACCCGCTTCCGCCAATAAGGTAACGATCTCTCCCGTCTTGTAATCCGAACCCTTTTCCCCCCACAGGAGCACACCGTAACCTATGGCATTGCTGCAGGAAAAAAAGATAACCGGAAGTAAAAGGAATGAAATGGCATGGATTATTTTTACTGTCATTGGTCCCGATTTCCTCCTTGGAATGTAAAAAACAATAATACGAAAATCATTTTTATTCAAGAGATTGTTGAATAATAGCCATTTTGCGGAAAAGAATCGGTAATTTCCCAATTTTAAATGTAATCTGTATCAAGATAATGCGGATCCGTATCCTTCATCATCCAACTTTTCATTCATTCGCCAATCATTTGTCAGGCCAATGGGGAATAACAGCCAATCACCACACCGGTTTTACTTACTCCTTAAAATTCACCCTGCGAAGCACCATCGGATCGTCATAGTCAACCATCTTGTCGAGAGGTGTCTTCTTAAAAAAGGCACGAAGCTCTTCCTGGCTTGCCATGAGTTTTATTTCGCTGGAGGTGGATGCCGCAGCATCAGGCAGTTTACCCTTCAGCAGGCCGTCCCCTACCGCCTTCTTGAAAAAATCCGTATCCAGCATGAACAGACGGATCTCATCCGGACTTTCCTCCCGCATGTAGAGGATGTAATACCCCCCCCGCTCACCGGTTTTAAAATTCACATTGCGTACACTCAGGAACTTATCGGAACCGATACCTGTTACGGCAGCCTCAAAAACACTGTCGTCACTTATATGCCATTGCTTGTCATAAACGTAGATATAATGGGATTTGGCGTCGTCATCATAGGCAATGACCAGATACCCGGTTCCCTTGGATTCTTCGTCACCGCCAATCCAGACCCCCGTCAATCCGGTCTCCGGTTCCGAAGGCGCCGGATCACTGAGGGGATTTTCCGAAGTTACGACACAGGAGACTGCAAGAAAAATCAGGAAAGAAAGAATCGTTAAAAACAGCATTCTTGAAATGAAATATGCTTGCCGCATCAATGAACCTCCCCATGGGCGCCTTGCTTCCTGAAAATTTTTGAAAATGAGGTTTTTAAAAGCACCCAAGATATAATATAGGTCAGAACGGTATTAAAAACAACAATAACTTATTTGAAAGTAAAAAGGGATCTACCTACAATTAATATTTTATCAATTCCGGCCTTAATTTCGCGCATTTAACGGCCCATAGCGATTCCTGCGGTGTCGGGGGGGCATATACGAGGTCCTTCTTTTCTATATACATCCTGATTTTTTCCCTGAAAACCCCGGGATCCGTTTCGGCGATTTTTTTCAGGGTATCGAATCCGGCGTCATAATACAGCCTTGCCATACCAGCAAGCTTGACGAGTTCCGTGAATTCAGCTGGAGGTATCCCGTATTCTTTAGCGATACCTCCGGGTTCTTTATTGAGGCACACATCCAATAAATCCCTGTTTGTAAGGATGTTTTCATTTTTCAATACCGCTATGTATTTCCTTTCAATCCCCATAATATCCTTCAATGACACCGGTTCGTAATAATCTACCTTCTCAAAAGCCCATTCCATGGATTCATTTTTCCTGTATCGGTAATAAATCCTTATACTTGTCGCATAATGACTGAAAGGTTTTAATTTTTCTCTTTCCGAGTTTATGTATTCCGACAAATCCTTTATTGCCGCTTCATCGATGTCTTTCTTCTTCTTTTTCAGGAAGCGTATCCATGCATTGATGTATTCCGAATACCGCTCAATGGTTCGTCTGGATTTGTTCTCACTTTTCATGAAGGCTATATAGCCCTTTTTATCATACATGCTTTCTAACTTAAAACATCAAAACCGAAGCGACTTCAGAAAATAATACGGGAAATCAATGTCGTAATTATAAAAATCGGAAAGTTTTTTGAATTTACCACTGTATCCGGGATAGAGCCAGGCTAAAACCCGTGTGATTATCCGGCCTTCCTGCGGACTGTAAGAAAGCCCCGTGTACAAGGCGTAGGGATCACCCGAAACATCACCGCCAAATAACGACGCTATGATTTTATCTGCCGGGGTGCCGTTCACATATTCCTCCATGGCCCTGGCAAGAAACCGGCTGGCAGCTTCCGTTTCACCCTTTTCTTTTCCGGCCAGGTAGAGGCATAAATAATCCGTTCTCTGGCCCGTCGACTCAGCCAGAATCTTTTCCGCCTCGTTTAAATTTCCCAGAGAAATACAGGCAATAAAGCCCCACCTGTCCTCCATACCCATGGTTTCCTTAACGGCATCATACAGCCTGTCAAATTCTTCAAGGTAATAAAAAAGGCTCACGTCTAAATACGGACGTGTTTCTTCCCGGTTCTTTTCATCGAAATTATTGCTTTTAAAGAAATCCTCAATCACGGATACAGCGAGTTTCTCACCACCCAGTACAGCGGCAACCTTCAACATCGGGAACAACAGGGTGTAATCCGACGGATCATTTTCAAAATTCTGTTTATAATGCTCCATTAATGTTTTGTAATCACCCTCAGCCTCCCGCAGCTGGTTCCTGAATGACAGAAAAACGAAATTTTTTTCCGCCAGGGAACAGGCTTCCTCGGAATATTTGACGGCTTTCGCTAAATTTCCGCGAATCAATTGACTGTAAGCAAGTGCATGCCAGGCGTAGGCATTACCCCGATCAAGCGTCAATGCCTTGTTATAACATTTCAGGGCATCCTCGCCGTGTAAAATGCGGCCAAGCAGGTAATGCAGGGATGAATTCCCGGGCTCTTTTTGCACGGCGCTGCTGTAATATTCCTTCAATCCGTCATCCCGTCCTTCCCGGGATGCTGTCATCTCCTGATAATACCTGTGGACGTCGACGGCTACCGGACGCCTGTCAAGGAGTTTCTTGAAAAAGGCAAACATTCTCTCTTCCAAGCCTGCCGAGGAAGCATGGAGGGAATACTCCTGCAGTAAATCCTGATTGTCCGGAATAACGGACAAACGGCTTTCCGCGAATGTCAGGATTTCCTCATCAGTCACACCGTTATTCGCCAGAAGACGTAAGACCCTGGCTATGGGCGCGGTATACAATTCAACTGCCTTGCGTGTTATGACCTGCGAGCTGAACCCCAAGGACAGTTCTTCGGGATACGCCTGAAACATGTAATCCACACCGCTGAACCGGTAAAAATTCTTACCGGCGGACAGTTCCGACGAAATGGGGGGAAGTGATTCCGGGTGCTCCGCGTACTGAATGTAGCTTGTAATTATCAGCCCGGCACTGCCGATATTGTAGACGAACTGATCCTGGTTCCAAAGCCTCTCCCATGGATTATTTACAATGGGCAGGACCGTCTCTTCCATAAAAAATCCGGCGCAGCCGGCCTTGACGGCATATTCACCTTCTTCAATCTTCAATTTTTTTGTTGATTGGGCCTCGATCTCATAGGTATTGTTCGATAGTTTCACCCTGGCAGGCTCCGGGAACGGGTTGATAATATACAGCAACTGGTTAGTATATTTATAAACACTTACGACCGTAACAGTACCAATTACGATAGCAAAAGCAACCGCCGTTCTTTTAATGAGTTTGGTATTGAATATCCGCTTTGGCAGGACGGTTCCCTTGACCCCCAGCTCTTTTTCAAGGGTCCTGGTCACTTTCCTGTAACGGGTATTTTCCCCGGCGAATTTGCCCGGGTGATTGGCCACCATGCAGAGAATTTCATACGCCTTATGCGTCATTTCCTTTTTTCGATAGGCAAGGGCAAGAAATAAAATCATTTCCATCGGTACACCGGGATACGGCGCCTTGTTTTCCAGAAGCAGCTCTTCGGCACGGATAAAATTACCGTTGCGTATATACATCTCCGCAGTGACACTTCTCGCTTTGGCATGCCCGGGATTTATAGAGAGCATTCTTTCGTAAAAGGGAAGGGCCTTTGCCCACATTTTCAAAGAAACGTACCACTCGGCAAGGTACTCATTGGCATGCAGGCTTTCAGGAAACCGGTTATACATTTCATCCGCCACCTCACCTGCCTTCCCGGTATTACCGGAAAGCATAAGCGAATTATGCAAGTATATGAATTGCTGCGGTTTATCATTGTTTTGTTTCAAGGCCGAAAACACCTGGTCAGAATTTTCGGATTGCCGGGCAGGATTGTGCTTTATTTTAATTTCCATGTATTTCCGGCAAGCCGGACAATAATTGATTACATGCCGTTTCCCAAGGGGAAAAACGGGAATAAAAAAAAGGAAAAACCATTTATTTGCATTGAATTCACTGATCATTTCATGTCTGCCGCAGAATTGGCACTCCCCGTGCCGGCCGGCAGGATTTTCCCGGTGTAAAAATCCCGTTCCAATAAATTTAATTTTCATATACTGAAATTGTAAATTAAAATTGATCGACATTCAACAATACCGAGGATAATTTAGGCGGGATTCCCCTCCAGAATTTTTTTAATCTCATCCCCGGCAATTTCTTCATGCTCCAAAAGCCGGTCAGCTATCTTATCAAGCGCCGCTTCATTCTGTTTGATCAAATCTATTGATTTATTATAACTGGCAGTGAGCATTTTGACGATTTCTTCGTCGATTTTTCTATTCGTTTCCTCGCTGAATTCCCTCCTTTGGGCGATCTCTTCACCGAGAAAAATCTCCCGGCGTTCACTCCCGAAGGAAATGTTCGTAAATTCACTACCCATTCCCCAATCCAGAATCATTTTTCGTACAAGTTTTTGGGCTTCCTTCAAATCGTTTTCCGCGCCGCTCGTTATTGTTTTGAGTTTTATCTCTTCAGCCGCGCGCCCGCCCATCAAAACGGAAATTCTGTCCAGAATGTATTCCTTATTATATAGATATTTGTCGCCGTCCTGCATCTGCTGGGTTACACCCATGGAAAAATCCCGGGGAATGATCGAAACCTTGTACACGGGTTCCGTTTCAGGCAGTAATTCCGCAACGAGGGCATGCCCCGCCTCGTGGTAGGCTACCGTCTTTCTTTCCTGTTCTGTCAGGATGATGCTTTTACGTTCCAGTCCCAGGACGATTTTATCTTTTGCCTCATTCAGATCCTCCTGACCGATAACCGATTTGTTTTTGCGTGCCGCAATCAATGCGGCTTCATTCAGGAGATTCTCCAGGTCCGCACCGCTGAACCCGGGAGTGCTTCGGGCTACCTTTTCCAGATCAATATCATCATCGGCCGGTTTGTTTCTTATATGTATTTTTAAAATGGCCTCCCGGTCTTTCATCGCGGGGAGCCCCACCGTAATCCGGCGGTCGAATCGTCCGGGACGCAGAAGGGCCGGATCGAGGACATCCGGCCGGTTTGTCGCGGCAAGCAGGATTGTCTTCTCATCCTTTTCAAAACCGTCAATTTCGGATAAAAGCTGATTCAAGGTCTGTTCCCTTTCGTCGTTACCTCCCCCCAAACCCGCACCACGATGCCTTCCTATTGAGTCAAGTTCATCTATGAAAATGATGCTTGGAGACGATTTTTTCGCTTCCAAAAAAAGGTCCCTTACTCGGGAGGCCCCGACGCCGACAAACATCTCGACAAAATCCGAACCGGAAATACTGAAAAAAGGCACATTCGCTTCCGAGGCAATGGCACGGGCAATAAGGGTTTTACCCGTACCGGGAGGCCCGACCAGGAGAACTCCCTTGGGGGATTTTGCCCCCAACCTTACGTACTTTGCCGGATTCTTGAGAAAATCCACCACTTCTTTCAGCTCTTCAATGGCGCCTTCCAGTCCCGCGATGTCATTAAAAGTTGTGTGCGTTCTCTCTTTTGTGAATCTTTTCGCCTTGCTTTTTCCTATACTGAACATATCCTGCCCCTGTTGCCTCATTGTCTTTGATGCCCTGTAAAAAATAAAAAAGATTATGGCAAAGGGCAAGAGATTTAAAATTATTCCCACGAATGATATTTGTTGAGCCGGATGAGTGGAAATTTTAACGTTTTGTTCTTTCAACTGGGATAATGTTGATTCATTAATATAGTAAGGCACGTATGTCTTAAAATATTTAACTCCCTTGTCAATCGGATTCTTGAACTCACCCGATATTTCCTCGCCCGAAATGCTGGTTGATTGAATATTGCCGCTATCCAATTGCCTGAGGAATACGGAATATTCTATTTCATTCACCTGCCACAACTGCGTCAGGAAAGAAAATATCCAGGGTATAAGAAAAATTAAAGTAATAAATATAAAAATACTGTAGCGTCTCCAGTCAAAATTAAAGCCTCCAGGCCTTTTCTTGTTCTGTAAATTATCATCCGGCATATTTAATTTCCTTCTTCACATTCAATATGTAATTTTTCCCGATACATTGGCAATAGGTTTTTCCGTTTTCATAAAATTTCTCATCCCCCTACAGGTTTTGCCTTTGTTATGTTTTCCTTGACC
Organism: Spirochaetales bacterium; assembly: GCA_016928415.1. Taxonomy (GTDB): domain Bacteria; phylum Spirochaetota; class Spirochaetia; order SZUA-6; family JAFGRV01; genus JAFGKU01. The sequence goes on along the minus strand of JAFGKU010000145.1, from coordinate 1,968 downwards.
ACTTTTTTCACTTTCCTGTCCCTGCGCAATTTATTCGCTTTTTGAATCAACCATAACTCAGGGGATATTTCAGAAATCAGTTTTCCATCCATAAATATCCGGACAACCGAATTTTCGGAAACGACAACAGCGACCGATGCCGTAGCGCGTGTAATGGATGCAGCCGCAATATGACGGCTTCCGAGACCGAGAGGAATTTTGATATTCTTTGAATCGGTATAGATATATCTTGCGGCCGAAATGAAAATACCTTCATCCGACACTATAAAGGCACCGTCCAATTGGGCCAGCTCTTTAACCGTTTCCCGAAAATCGGTATTATCGATTATTTTAATTTCATCCGGGTGGCCTTTCAGCGGATCAAGAATCAATAGCTGTGACTTTTTCAAAACCTCATTTTGATCTCCGATCACGAACAGTGTCCCTATTTTCTTCCCCTCCCTTCCTTCCCTTGATATTTCAATGGCAAGTATGATGATTTGTTTCAACACGGTTTTTTTAATCAGCTTATTATAGGCGGCACCCATTTTCAGGATTTCAGAAATTATCTCATCCGAATGATACCGGGTATTTATAATATTTTCACCGTTCATAAAGCATCCTTTTCACTATCCGTATAATATTCTTTCTCAATCAGGGGTTTAAAATCCAATTTTTCTGTTTCGGAAGTATTTCCCGTTTTTAAAGCCGTAATTTGCGTCAATTTTAAATACAGCTTTTGCAGATCGGCTTTTTTTAAGCTTTTTATTTCAATGAAACCTCCTGCCGCCTGTTCATGACCTCCGACATTCTGTTTGTTCTCAACCAGATTCTTAATGATGATATTGGCTCTTGCCTTCTTCTTTGTGGATCTGAGGGATAAGTACAGGTTTTTCCTGTAAACACCCGTACAGAGGCACCAACTGATATTTCTATGGCGAACGAAAAAATCAGCCATTTCGGCGACAAATTCAGGAGAAAATACTTCCCCTATATGAGACACCATTAAATTCCTGTATAGAATGGCGTGTTTCAATGCACGCATCACAAATAAATAGTATACATGGGGCAAAGCGGGGTTCATAATCCGTGCCAGATTCTGCATGTTCGATTTGGAATAAATGTATAAATAGGACTCAATATCAAAGGGGGATGCTTCACGATGCATATTCCCGGTCTCGGAGCTGATAGCGTAGGATAACGCGGTGGCTACATCGGATGAAATAGCGATTTTCGAATATTTCAACCACGCCACAAGGATACTGGCCGTCGCACCGATATTCGGATTGACAATGATCAGATCAGCCTGCAATCCTCTCATTTTCGGATGATGGTCGATGACAATATCACAGCCCCGTTCAACCGTATAAGAATTATTACCTGCCGCCGGTTGCGTGTCTACAAAAGCGATTAAATCATATTTACTTAATTTAATCCTGCCGATCTGTTTTAACTTGATTTTCAAAAGTGACACCATTTTCTGATTCTCGATTCTGCCTATGTTACCACCGTAACCGATGCTGGAATCGATATCACTCAACATTTCTGCGAGGTAACTCAAAGCAAAAGCCGATGCCAATGCATCGGGATCAGGATTGTTGTGGATAATGACCAACAATTCCCGTTTGTTTTCCAGAAGCGATTTAAAGAGGCCGAATTTCTTTTCTAATTGAGAATTAAAATCAGTCATCCGTTCACCCCAAAAGACAACATGTATTAATTTGTACCTACCCCTTCCAATTCCTTTTCTTTCTTTGCCATCAATTTTTCTTTCTTTTGTATTTCTTCAAGCAATCCATGGATCTCCTGGAAATCCTTGGATATTTCCAGTTTTTTTTCCCTGAATCCGGAATATACCTCACTTCCCAGTACAGGAAGTAAATTTTCTATTTCTTTTTCAATTTTCTTAATCTCATATTCCAGAATTCCCTTTTGACCCGCTTCTTTTGTTTTTTCGGCAACATCCACCAAAAGATTCGAAGCATTTTC
>JAFGKU010000144.1 GCA_016928415.1 Spirochaetales bacterium | reverse complement strand
TCTTCTGTCTCATACTTGTTTACGGATCTCTGTCAATTCCCGGAAAATTCAATAAATCGATTAATATTGTCCTAGTTCAAAACAAAAATATTGCCTTCCTTGAAAGAACGGACCGTCACAGGGAAAGCTTTGAAAAACTGAAAAAATTAACGGATAAAGCCGTCAGCCTGGATCCTGATCTTGTCATATGGCCTGAATTGGCCTTTTTTCCTTCGATAAACTGGTACTACCGTTACAGGAACACCTTTGAAAAAAGCATGATCGAGGATCTGAAAGACTATTTATCGGCAAGAGATCTTCATGTACTTATTGGCAATCCGGATATAACGGCGACGCCTGCGGGAAACGGGGGATATGACATCAAGACATATAACGCCTCATTACTGTTTGTCGGAGAAAAAGTGACGGGTGTATACAGGAAACAACATCTTGTACCGTTCGGTGAATATTTTCCGTATGCCAAAATGTTTCCGGACTTTTATCAATGGCTCCAGGGGCATCCCGATGTAGATTTGTTCACACCGGGTGAAAACAACGTACCGATGGAAGTGGATGGGATTAAATTTTCCCCTGTCATCTGTTTTGAAGATTCTTTTCCTGACATATCCCGTAATATGGTCTTGAAAGGCGCTCAATTTCTTGTCAACCAGACATCCGATTCACTCGCCTATTCCGAAGTTGCCTCGGTCCAACATCTGTTGATGGCCGTATTCCGGTGTGTGGAAAACAAGCGGGGGATGGCCCGGGCAACCAATTACGGGATGACGGCTTTCATTTCTCCGAATGGGCGGATCATGAATGAAATTCCTTTTAGTGCAGAGGATTTTTGTGCAGATGAATTGCCGGTAGCCGGCAATGAAAAAACATTTTACACACTCTATGGTGATTGGCTCATTATACTGATTACCGTTATACTTTTTACGGTTATCATAATAAAAACCGGTTTTTATATATATTATCTGTGGGTTAAAAACAAGGAAAAGTAACATTGAGTCCCCTATAATTTTCCCCTCCCCCACCTTGCCGTTTCTCCCAAAATGTTCTATGACTATGCAGAGGCCCTGCATGTCAACAGAAGCACCTGCTCCCGTCACCGACGGCGGAAAAAAGCGCATCCTCCTCATCATCGCCTGGGCGGTGATTATTGCCGCCGGCGGGTTTTCCTTTATCGCCAACGCAGGCCATGAACCGCTCTGGTACGACGAGAGTTATTCCGCCGCCATTATCAACCATACGTTCGCTGACATCATTACGATTACGGGAAGCGACAGCCATCCGCCCTTGTATTACCTTGCCTTGAAGCTCTTCAGTTACATCTCAGGTACGTCCCTTGCCGGGCTCAGGCTCTTCTCCGCACTTGGGGCCTTCTGTGCGGCCCTTTTAGGGATAGGACCGGTCAGGCGTATTTTCGGCAATAAAACGGCGTTCCTGTTTACCCTGCTTTTTTTCCTGTTTCCCGTGAACCTCATCTTTGCACAGGAAATGCGGATGTATTCCTGGGCCTGCTTCTTTGTCACCGGTGCCGGCCTGTATGCGTGGCTCGCAATTAACGAGGGCAAACCGGCAGACTGGATAAAATTCTCAGTTCTCTCCCTGGGCGCTGCCTATACACATTACTTTTCCCTGCTTGCCGTCATCGTTATTAATATCAGCATGATTGTCTGGATATTTTTAAAAAAACGGAAGGCATTGAAACCTTACCTGATTGCCGCAGGGTCGGTGTTTGCCTGTTACGTGCCCTGGCTGTATTTTCTCGCAGGGCAATTCGTCCGTCTTTCGGCCGATTTCTGGATACCTCCCGTGAACGGCGGACTCCTCCTCAATATCCTTCTCTATCCATTCAGTTATAAATTCGGAATGCCGTTTGAAATCATGTCTTTCATTGCCATATGTGCGGCGATATTCTTTATTGTGAACGGCATACGGAAAACGGAACCGGAGGATATGCCGAAAACCGTCATGGCCATTTTCTGCCTGATCGTGTATACCGGCACCATCCTTGCCGGTATAATCGGTTCAATGATCGTCCGTCCGATGCTGATAGAAAGGTATACCGTACCCCTTATGGGCTTTTATCTCCTGCCCATTGCCTATGGTGCATCAAGGTTCAAGTCAAAACCCGTTGTTTTAGCCGGCATTTTAATCGTCGCGGGGATGTTCACTTTCCAGCACATCAATATCTACACGAAAATATTCAATGGGGCCACCAACCAGGCCATTGCCTACCTGAAGGAAAAAGGTACGGATAATATCACGTTCGTACACGCCAACGAACACACGCCGGGTATCCTGGCCTACTACTTTCCGGATAACAGGCACATCCTTTACATGGCGCCGGACCTGAAAATCTTCAGCGGTTACAGGGCATTTACTCCCACGGTAACCGTCACGGATGACCTGGAATCAGCCATTGCCGGAGAAAATGAATTCTGGTTCGTAGAATCCCCCGTGCTTGGGCTGGGAGGGTCCAACGCACTGACGCGTCTTGTCAGACAGGGGCGGTTTAAGGTCATGAATAGGCTGGATAAAACATTTTACGAACAATTTTCCTGGTTCAATATCAATGTATTCAAGGTTGAACGAAATCAACGGAAAATTGACGAAGAACATTAAACGGTCAAGCCTTTTATGTAAGCCAAAACCCTATTTGACTATTTATTACAATTTTAATAATATTAATGCATGATTTTGGCAGCCTCAAGAAAACTCATGGTCCTGTTGTTCGCGGCAGCAGGATTAATAAGTTGTATGAGAGATGTAAAGCAAGGAGGCAACATGAAGGATGAATTAAGAAACCGTCTGACGGCAGAACAATTCTGCGTAACGCAGGAAAACGGTACGGAAAGACCGTTTGACAATGAGTATTGGAACAACCACGAATCGGGTATTTACGTTGACATTGTTTCCGGTGAGCCTTTGTTCAGTTCACTGGATAAATTCGATTCCGGTACGGGTTGGCCGAGTTTTTTAAAACCATTGGTCAAGAATAACATTCTAGAGAAAAAGGACGGGAGCTTCGGCATGGTCCGCACCGAAGTTAGAAGCAGGGAAGCGGATTCTCACCTGGGACATGTTTTTGAAGACGGACCCGGTCCGGAAGGTTTACGCTACTGCATCAATTCGGCCAGCCTTCGTTTTATACCGGTCAAAGACCTGGAAAAGGAAGGCTACGGCGAGTTCCTGGAATTGTTTTAAGCCGGAAGTGTCATATATTTTTTAAACACGTCGATGAAGATGTCGTTATGCCGGCAATTCTTCAACAGAAAAGCCTGTAAAACCCTGTCAATCTCCGTTTCACTCATCCCCTTGAACTGGTTAACGTAAGAAGGCTGGAAAAGCCGGTGTCCAAACTTGGCTATGAGGTTATTGTTGAGGGCACCCTTTACCTGGTCCAGGCTCCAGTCCGGATTGTTGATTTCCCCGAAAATTCGCCCGGCTATGGGCTCCGTCATTTTAGTGATTTCCTGGCCCAGAGCGAACTGGTTTTTCATTCTGGGTCCGCATCCCTTCATGTAGTCGGATTCCGGGTCGGTTTGCACCCAGCTCATACCGCCGACGCACTTGTAGGTCCAGCTGGTCCAATGAAGGCCCAGGTCTTCAAAAATGCCCACTTGGTCGTCCAATGCCTTAGCGTGCGCTTCCGTCTCCCCGGCATCTTCGGTAACCCTGGCGCCGAATTCCCCGACCCAAAGGGGCACGTTATGCTTTTGGGAGTACGCGACCCCTTCACATCCCCTGATCATCTTTTCCTGCTTCGCCCTGTCCCACATTTCTTCTCCCATTTTTCCCGGGTATTCACCGGGGGCGAATCCGCATTGATGGTAATTATGGCTGCTGTACAGGAGGTTACCGGCAAACGGCGCATCCAGCTTCGAGAACAGGGTGGAAAACAGGTCTCCTTCAAGAATGATGATATGTTCCTCATCAATGGCCCGGATGGCCTTGACCACACGTGAATACACCCGGTTGATGATATCCCATTCGGTTTTATACTTTTGCCCGTACCAGCCGTTGATGGCGCCGGTGACAGGCTCGTTCATCACGTTATAGCCGGCTACGGCGGGATTACCCTTGTACCTGCGGGCAAATTCCTCCCAGAGGGCTATGAACCTGTCCTGGAAGTGCCGGTGGGACCAGAACAACGCATAAAGAGTGGGATTATCGCAATGCCAGTCGGGGTTCTGCCAGCCCTGCACGGAGTGCAGGTCCAAAATGGCGTACAAACCGTGTTTGGCGCACCATTCAAGGGCCTCATCCAGGCGTTTGAAGCCGGCATCAAGATATTTATACGGCTCGCTGTCCCGCTCAAAATGCCTGTAGTTCAACGGCAGCCTTATCACGGTGGCGCCGCTCCGCTTTATGAAGATCACGTCCTCTTCGGCGAAGAAATAATCCAAAAGCCTGTCAAAGAAGAACCGTCCCTTTTCCGGCCCGATCAGTTCATGAAACAAAGTACGGAGTGAATTTTCGGTATCGGGATACCCGTCGATAAAATGCTCCATGTTCATCCATCCGCCGATGCAAGTTCCGCGGAGCCTGACCGCTTCTCCCGATTTTTTTACAATTTTCCCGTTCTTAACCCCCAGCATTTCCATATTGCTCTACCTCCTGATTTTTCCCATGTTAGCCTATCAGCCGATATTGCACAAGTGTTTTGGGCGCATCATTTCAGATACGCAGGCTGCAAAGAAAAAAAATAAAAAAGTTCCCATGAATTTTCATCCGTTATTTCACATATCCCCCTTATATATAAGAAAGGCAAGGAAACAATTCTAAAATGTTTCAGGGATTCCTTTGAAAAGTCCCTGTATATAAGGAAGGAAAGAATGTTAGCGACGATTAATGCGTGTGAGTTACTGGGAATCGACGGCCAGGTCATTTCCGTGGAAGCGGATATCCGTCACGGCCTGCCCGGGTTCGATATCGTGGGACTGCCCGACTCAGCCCTCAAGGAGTCTAAGGAGAGGGTAAGAGTGGCAATAAAAAATTCCGGGTTCGATTATCCCGCCAAAAGAATTCTGGTCAGCCTGTCACCGGCCGGCCTGAAAAAGGAAGGAGCCGCTTATGACCTTGCCATCGCCCTGGCCATCCTCGCCGCCTCGGGACAAATACCGGTGACACTCGCTGAAAAGGCCATGGTTCTTGGCGAGCTGAACCTTGCCGGCCGGGTAAAGCCCGTCCACGGCATCCTGTCAGCCATCAGCACGGGACTGGCCAGGGGCATGAAAACTTTCATCGTGCCCGAGGAAAACCTGGAAGAAGCCACCATCCTCAAGGAAGGCACCATCATCGGGATAGCCTCGCTCAAGGAAATTTTTACCATGGGGACATCGGGGTTCGAATCTCATATGAAACAAACACATCACTCCGCCGGAAATTCACCTCCGGTAAGCCCATACGGAACAAATTCCTTCGGAAATCTTTCGGACATAAAGGGTCATTGGATATTGAAACGGGCAATGGAGGTGGCCGCATCGGGCCGCCACCACATGTTCCTGTTCGGTCCCCCCGGCTGCGGAAAAACGATGAGCGCAAGACGGTTGCCTACACTCCTCCCCCGCCTTTCCCGGGATGAGTCGCTGATGGTTACCCGCATCCATTCCATCGCCGGTCTTCTTCCCTCCCATACGGGGCTGATCGAACGGCCGCCTTTCAGGATGCCTCACCACACGGCGTCAAGCGAGGGTATAATCGGCGGAGGAAAAACCACCAGACCGGGTGAGGTTTCCCTTTCCCATTGCGGCATCCTCTTCCTGGACGAGGCCATGGAATTCAGGAAAAGCCTGCTGCAGGCCCTTCGAGAACCCGTTGAAGGCGGAACGGTCACGATTGCGCGCGCGGGAAGCAGCATCAGCTACCCGGCGCGTTTCCAGCTCATCATGGCGGCCAATCCCTGCCCCTGCGGCAACCTGGGCAGAAAGGAAAAGGTATGCCTCTGCAGCGAAAAGGACGTGACCGGCTACTGGAAAAAGCTGGGTAATGCCATGCTGGACAGGATTGATATCCGCGTACCGCTTGAACCGGTCAAGGCGGAAGAACTCACGGTTGACAGGGGGGAAAACAGTGACCTTGTCCGCGAAAGGGTTGCCCGTACCTGCGCCGTCCAGGATGAACGGTATAAGGGCCTGGGCTTTTCAAGGAATTCTGAAATTCCTCCCGGCCTGATCAACAGGTTCTGTTCCCTCGACAGGGAATCGACAGCCGCGCTGGCCAGGGCGGTCGACAAACTGGGGCTTTCCTCGCGCGCATGCCACTCCGTCCTCAAGGTGGCAAGAACCGTCGCCGACACGGAATCATGCGACAGCATAAAAAAGGACCATGTATTGGAGGCCATCCAGCACAGGCGGTACGGCGACAATGATTTTTTCTGGAGATTCGGATAAACGGCGGGAAACTGCCGTCATTATTTGTAAACAGCAGACAACTATTTACATTATTTACATTAAGGAGAATGGCTTTATGAAAAAAAAGAAAAAACTGAACCGGCAAAAAAGGATGGAGAAAAAAAGGGCTGCCGTGAACAGGCGGAAAAAACACAGGGATCAGCGGTGCAGGGGCGAATGGATTACCGGTGCATCCTTTGACCTTGATTTTAATGATAAGAACATCAGGGCATTGTTCCCTTCCATAACCGTCGAATCAGTTGAGGACGAAGAGTTTCCTTTCGGGAATGACCCCGATGCTCTGGATATTATTGATTAGGATTAAAATACTCTGCACAGGAAAGCAGGTTAATTTTTCATTCTGACCGGTTCATAGCCTATTCTTCTAACCATGTCTTCCAATTCTGCCAGGGCGGACTTTTTGTCATTTTCGTAAAATACATGAATGGAATGAGTGGCGATATTCACTTCTATTTCCTTTATACCTTCAATAACACGCCCCGCATGTTCTATGGCCCGTTTGCAGCCAAGACAACCTCCCAAACCTATGCTGTAAAAGGCTTCTCCTGAAGTTCCCATACTATGGCCGCTCCTTTCTGAAGTTGATACTCCCTTCCCGGACTGCCCGGCAAACGAATCATATACACTATTAAAAAAGCCATTTTCCCCGGCATAGTGTATGGACTGATTCCGCTTTTTTATGGTGTTCTTCCCTCTTCAACCATCACAGGTAAAAGTGTTTGCCGTTACATCGGTTTTAAGACCTGATCCATGACAGCAAATACTGTTTTAGGGTTCTCATATACGACACAATGACCGGCCCCCTGGATCGGTATAAAAGAATGCTGTTTGATTTTTTTCAACAGCGACCCGGAACAGGCAAAAGGCACGAGTTTGTCTTCGGTCCCCCAGATAATAACCGGTTCCAGGCCGGTTGAATTCAATGCCTCGTAATTATAGACTGATTTGTCGGAAAGAAAATGCCTGTAAGTGGAGAGGAGAGAATACCTGACGCTTTTCCTGCCGATGTATGATCCGAGCGAGGTAAAAAAATCCGGGCAGTTTTCGGGTTGCATGAGATTATCCCGGGCCTTTCGCAGGAAAACACTGCTGCTTGTCAGAAAAAACAGGAGCTCTCCCAAAACGGGAATTTTTAAAATCCGGCTCTGGAATGAAAGGAAGCCGTCCATGATCGGAGAGATAAGAAAGAGCTTTTCAATCCCGCCATGATTTTGCTGGCAAAAATGCGATGCTATGGCTCCTCCCATTGAAAAACCGACAATCACGAGTTTTGTGGCAATACCGAGTGCTTCGATTATTTGCTTTAGCTGGTTTACATACAGACCGATATCATGTTTTTTTTCGGCTGTAACCGAGGAACCGCGTCCGAACAAATCATAACGCAATACGGAAAAATTTTCTGCAACCAGCAGGTCGAACAGCCCTTGCCAGATAAAAGAAGCGGCGGTAAACCCGTGTATGAGGATGACGGTCCTGTCCTCCCGGCCTTTATGGTATTCATAAAAAATTTTACCCGTATTCGTGGTGAGCGCTTGTACCATGCGGGGCCTATCCCTTCAACCCCTTTAAAAAATTTAAAGCTTTATTCACCCCGGCCTTTTCGGCCACCTTGAAGGCCGTATCGCCCTTGACGTATCCGTCGAAAAATTTGACAAGCCCGATGGAAAGGTCCGCATCATGGTCAACAAGCAGCTTGAGCACGGGTACCTGACCTGTTTCAGCCGCTTCATGCAATGGCGTAAAACCGTTATACAGGGGAATATCGATTTCGGCTCCCTTTGAATGGAAATAAAGCACCGTTTCATAAAACCCTTCCGAAGCGGCAAGATACAGGTGTGTGGCCCCCCATTTGTCCCGCGCATTGACATCAACACCGTTCTCCACGAGCATTCCGGCACAACCCAGGAAATTTTTACCCGTCAGATGGGGCGCCCAGACCTTGGTTTTGTGCAATGCGGTGATGCCGTCTTTAAAGGCTGTATTCACGGATACTCCCCGTTCGAACAATTCCATTATTTTCTCAATATGACCCGAATAGGCGGGGTCCCGTAATTCCTGTTCCTTTTCAGTCATGGGTACCACTCCCTGAATTAAAGGATAGGAAAAAAAATTGACCGTGTCAAATAAAATGCTTTTTCACCAGGCAGGGGCCAAATGGGATAGAACGCGGGAATCACCAGTCTACTTCGACATCCTCACCCGTGAATTGGGAGCTTTTTTGCGTATAACCGTGCACTTCGAACCGGTTGCCGTCGGGATCAGCGAGCCAGATCTGGTAGGTATGGTCAACGCCTTTCATCTTCTGCGTAAAGGGAATACCCTTTTTTTCCAGGTTTTCGATCAAGGAATCCATGTCATCCGTTTCCAGACAGAAATGGTTAATGCCGTTATTGACTACTTCCCCGAGGGACGGGTTTTCAAAAATCTCAATATAATTGCCGTCGGCTATTTCCAGATATATCCCGTGTTTTTTACCTTCCCGCGTAAACCAGAATTTAATTTTAAAACCGAGCTGTGTATAATAGGAAACGGACGCATCGAGATTTTTAACATTGAGACACACATGTGCGATTCGTTTTATCATGGTTCCTCATAATAATAAATTCCCCGTTTAAAAACAAGGGTTGAAGGGTACGAATTTATCGTGATGGACTTTGGGCTGTTCCCGGGGCTGCGCTCGAACCACTTCGAGTACATCGTCAATACAGGACTGCCCGTACGGGGGAGCCTTCGCTGCCGGCTATTTTCAGCGGGAGGCAAATCAATGTATAGGTGCCGGGTGGGACATGTTTCAGGTTGATGCTTTCCATGATGAAAATGTTGTTCCCAAGCAATGCCTCGTGGACGGGGTGTTTCCCGCCAACCGACTTTTCCACGGTGATATAATCGATACCGACAAGCAGTGCGTCGTTATCAATCAGGAACCGGCCGGCTTCCTCTTCCAGGGAGACAAAATCGGTGGCGTATTTTCCCGAGACAATCAAACCCTCCCGGGAATTACGTGTTTTAAGCAGCACGGCATGATTCTTCTTTATTTTTCTCCCGGAAAGCTCTTTCATCGTAACCAGGTTTTCGTCCATGATTTCCACCACCTGGGCCGGCATGATAAAACGTTCCGGGGCATATTCCTCCGCCGTTTTGCCGCCCGGTATGAAGTGAAAGGGAAAATCCAGGTGCGTTCCGGCGTGTATGCTCAGGGAGATGTGGGAGAGGTTGCATTTGCCGCCGTCCTCCATCTTTAAATCCCATCCCCGGCTGAAAGGCATATCGCCGGGGAAGGTTATATTTTCACGGCCCAATGTTACGCTTATGTCGTAGTATGTTTTCATAACGGGCTCAATTATAATAGTAATGCGTAAATAAATCAATCATAATACGGCTGAAGCAACTCTCACTTGTATATATTGAAAAATTTTATTACCTTTGAACCATGTTTTCAATAAACCCCCGAAAGTGAATAAAAAAGAAGAAAGGTAACGGATATGGCAATCCATAAATACGATTACGGCGTGATCGGCAATTGTTCTTACATCGCCTACATAGACAGCAAGGCCGCCGTACGATGGCTCTGCCTTCCCCGTTTTGATTCAAGTTTTATATTCGGCTCCCTGCTGGACAGGGAATGGGGAGGTGAATTCTCAATAGAGCCGGCGGAAAATCACGAATCGGAACAGAAATACTTACCCAACACGAACATCCTTTCAACCGTCTTTAAAGGAGCAGATGGTTCTTTCAGAGTGACGGATTTTGCCCCGAGGTTCATCCATTACCAGAGGTATTTCAAACCATTGATGCTTGTGAGGAAACTGGAGCCGATTTCCGGCCAACCCGTCATTCAAATAAAATGCGAGCCCAGGGGGGATTACGGTTCCATAAAACCGCAGATTGTCCTGGGGAGCAACCATATACGCTACCTGAATCTGGATCAGCAGGTCCGCCTGACAACGAATATACCGCTGAATTATATAGTGCAGAAAAAGGAATTTATTTTAACAGGCATTAAATATCTGGTTCTGACCCATGGTGAACCGTTAGAGGCGCCCCTTTCCCAGACAGTGGAGGAGTTCCTCACCCGCACCCGTCTTTACTGGGAGAACTGGGTAAAAACAACTTCCATTCCCAATATATTTCAGGAGCAGGTCATTCGTTCCGCCCTGGTTTTAAAGCTTCACCAATACGAGGACACGGGAGGGATAATCGCTTCGGGAACCACGAGTCTCCCCGAATCCGGGAATTCGACGCGTACATGGGACTACAGGTACTGCTGGATCAGGGATGCGTATTACACTTTGAACGCCTTCAACAGTATCGGGCATTTCGAGGAACTGGAGAGTTATTTTCAGTTCATATATAATATCGTATCGAACGAACAATCCGGAATTCAGCCCCTGTACGGTTTGAGCGGTGAAAAGGAATTGGAGGAAAAGGAATTGCCGTTGTCGGGTTATCTTGGTTCCAAACCGGTAAGAATAGGCAACCAGGCGTACAAACAGGTTCAAAACGATGTTTATGGCCAATTACTTATCAGTATTTTACCTTTATTCATTGACAGAAGACTGTACATTACCAGGGAAAACCAGGAAATGACTTTGGTTCACCGGCTGATCGACCTGATCCTGAAAAAAATGGATGATCCCGATGCGGGCCTGTGGGAATTCCGGGAAAAAAAGGGCCGGCACCTTTATACATACCTCTTCCATTGGGCGGGAGGAAAAGCTGCGTTAAGAATAGCCGATTTCCACAGGGATGACGCGCTCAAAAAAAAGGCCGAAACGGTAGTCAAACAGGCGGATAAAAGGATCAAGTCCTGTTATAACGCGAAAAAAAAAGCCTACGCGCAATCCATTGGATCAGAGGTGCTGGATGCAAGCGCCCTGCAGCTGACAAACATGCATTACCTTGCTCCTCAATCCCCTGAAACCTTGCTGCATCTAAATGCGCTGGAAAAGGAATTGATCGGACGGAACGGCTTGTTTCACAGGTACGTCAATGACGATGATTTAGGCCATCCCCAGACATCATTTTTAATCTGTTCCTTTTGGTATATTGAGGCGCTTGCCCGGTTGAATCAGACGGAGAAGGCCCTTGGAATCCTCGAGCAGGTACTTCAATGTTCCAATCACCTGGGATTGTTGAGCGAGGATGCCGATTTTCAACTCGGACAATGGGGAAATTTTCCACAGACCTACAGCCATGTCGGATTGATGAATGCCGTTTACAGAATCGCCAGCATTCAGAACAGATTGATTTTCGAAGGAACGGCAGGATGACGGGAGAGGAAAGAATGGAGAATAAATTTAAATTCGGACGCATCGTGGTGGTTTCTTACAGGCTGCCTTTCAAGATTGAACACAGGGGGCGAAGTACCAAATTCAAGCAAAGTTCAGGCGGCCTTGTTTCAGCCATATTATCCCTTTCAAAGGGCATGGAGAACCTGAAACTGCCCGGCAGTACGGATAAACTCTTCTGGGCGGGAATCTCTGACACACGGGAGGCCGATTTCCCGCTTTTAAAGTCCCACACACCCGATTTTGAACTGGCGCCTATACAACTTGCCAGGGGGCTGAATGACCAGTATTACGGGGGTTTCTGCAACAGCATTATCTGGCCGCTCTTCCATTATTTCCCGTCTCTCGTCAATTACGACGAATCCCATTTCAGGGCTTACAAAAAAGCCAACACGCGCTTCCTGGAAGTGCTGGCGGAGCATATAAGGCCGGATGATTTCATCTGGATCAATGATTACCAGTTATTCCTTTTGCCGGCCATGATAAGGGAATTGTATCCCAATGCCAATATAGGTTTCTTTCTCCATATACCCTTTCCCAATTACGAAATATTCCGCCTGCTGCCCCATAGCTGGGAGGAAACGGTACTCAAGGGCATGCTGGGCGCCGACCTGGTGGGATTTCATACCCTGGACTATGCATTGTATTTTAAAAAGGCAGTATCCAATGTCCTGGGCTATGAATCCACATCGGACCATGTTCTTCTCGAGGACAGGCTGGTCGGCGTGGGAGCTTTCCCCATCGGAATCGATTTTATACAATTCAACAGGGCATCCTGTGAATCCAAAGAGGTGGAGAAAAAACACAGGACGTTAAAATCCCAGGTTGGGGAAAATAAACTGATATTTTCCATCGACCGGCTGGATTATACCAAGGGAATGCTGCAGCGCCTTCACGCCTACGAATATTTCCTGGGGAAGTATCCGCAGTGGCATAATAAGGTTATTTACAACATGGTCGTCATCCCGTCCCGGGACTCCATCAAAAGATACAGGGAGATGAAAAAGGAAATAGAGGCGACCGTGGGGAGAATTAATGGGAAATTCGGTTCTCTTGCCTGGCTTCCCATAGTCTATCAGTATAAATCACTGTCCTTCAGCGAACTCGTGGCCCTTTACAGCAGCAGTGATATCGGACTCATCACCCCATTGAGGGATGGAATGAACCTTGTATCCAAGGAGTATATCGCCTCTCAAACGTCGAAACAGGGTGTCCTGATTTTAAGTGAAATGGCCGGCGCCGCCTCGGAACTGAGCGAAGCGTTTCTTATAAATCCGGTGGATAAAAAAGAGGTAGCCGACACCATCCATAAAGCCCTCGTACTTCCGGATCGTGAAAAAAGCATCCTGACCAAACGCATGCAAAAGCGTATCAAGGACTATGATGTCTATACATGGGCCCTGGATTTTATTGACAGCCTGATTCAGATGAAAAAAGAACAGGAGAAAAGAAAAGTCACGCCTATAACACGGCCGATCAAGCAGGAAATCCTATCAAGGTACACGGATGCGGGCAAACGGGTTATTTTCCTTGATTATGACGGCACCCTTGTGCCCTTTTCCAAGGTGCCGGAATTGGCCATCCCCAACAATCATCTGCTTAATATCCTTTCACGCCTTTCACGGATACCGCAAAACAATGTTGTCATCATAAGCGGGCGCGATCGTGATTTTCTCGATGAATGGTTCCACGGGTCGCGGATGACATTAATCGCGGAGCACGGGGCGTTTATCAGGTATCCTGACGGGGACTGGGCCAATGAGCTAACCGAAGGGCAGGCATGGAAGGAAAAAATAACACCGATTCTCCAGAAATACATGGATCAGAACAGGGGATCCTTTCTGGAAAATAAAGCGGCTTCCATAGCCTGGCATTACAGGAACTTACCCGGTGAAATAGGCAAATCAAAGGCGAATGATTTACTGAATGAAATCCAGCCGATCATTGCCGAGGATGGCTGTCTCCAGGTCCTGGGAGGAAACAAGGTTATTGAAATCAAACAGTCCGGATATGATAAAGGTGTTTCCGCTTTGAAAATATTAAAGACCATGCCCTATGATTTCGTGTTTGCGATGGGAGACGACAGGACAGACGAAGAACTTTTCAAGGCACTGCCTCAGGATGCCGTAACCGTCAAGGTGGGGATGACATCATCCTATGCCAGATACAATATAAGAGGCCAGGGGGCTGTTCGTCATTTTCTTATAGAATTAATAAAAAACGGATAAAAAGACCTTTATCTCAGCCGTACTTGAGATGAATCAGGTGACTGTCGTATTGGAGTATAAAAGTGCAGGTCCGGGTGCTTTTAAAAAGAAAATCCAGGGTTATCCCCTGTTTTTCACCGAACGTATTTACTTTTTCAAATGCCTTACACGGAATGGCAAGAAGAATGTTGTTGGCGCTTAGAAAACAGATCCTGTCGTCATTACTGCCGGAAAAATAAAACAGCTCATCCCGGAAGGGAATATGCCTGTATTCCAGTTCTCTCCGGTCAGCCAGTTTAAAAAAGGTTTTAAGGATTTCAACGTCACCCGTCAGGGATTCATACGTCATTGCACCCCCATAAATAAAGTATAATCCCGGCCAGGTGAAAAATCAAATTTTTTCCACTGCCTGCCGGGATTCATTGTCTATTGACAATGTACTGAAAAAGTTAAAAATGGGCAAATTTTTTTAAGGAAAATTGAATTAAAAACGGATGCTCATGCCTGCCACAAAAGACATTCCATATCCGTCTTCTCTCTCGTCCTGTCCTTCTCCCAGGTATAAATTAGCATCCGGCCCGCCCTGTGAAACAGGTACTCCATCACGATATCCTGGAGCTGCTGGAATATGACCGGCCCGCCGGCCGTCAACAGAAGGGAAAACGGCGACACAACCCCGCGGGCAACCCGCCATATCCTGTTCCCGACTGATAAAAGCCTGATGTAGGGATAGGCACCTTTCGCCTGTCTGCCGCTAAGTTTGATGAAATCCATATCGGCAAACGATTTGACCTTCAGGACAAGGTCACCGGAAATTTTGTCCAGCAATGTATTGATAAGCGGCGTTGTCAGGAGCTTGTTCAAAAGGAGGACGGATGTCATGTACCCGCTTTCGATCAACCCGGATATCCTCAGGTGTAATCCCGGTTCCTTTACCCCGGGCACATAACAGGTTCCGATCCTGTAATAGAGGTCGTAGAAATGATCCTTCAGGCCTTTTTCTTTGTAATTCCTTCTTCGCCTGAAAGGATTCTGTTTTTTATACGCCTTGATGAAGGAATTCCGGACCCGGTTAAGTACGTTCCGCGCTTTTTCAACCATGGTGAGCCTGTCCTCGAGAAAAAGGGAATCCTGTTCAAACCCGTATTCCCTCAAACAATCCGAATAGGTAACCGCCGATTCGGCGAATTTTTTGCTGAAGCCGGTATACTGTGAAGGATCAAGCATTTTTTCGACTTTCTTGTGTATGTCGTTCAAAGTGCTTCGGGGGATGCTCTTAATCCTCTTCGAGATATCGCTGTTTTCCCTGCCGTATAAATACAGCCCGTAATAGGCGATTTTCATGAGCAGAAGGCCGTATAAAAACCGCATGTACCCTTCGTAGACGAGACTGATCAGTATGGACTTGACGACATCGTAAATCAAAACGGGAATTCCGAATATGGGAATAAGAACAAGCCGCATGATGCGGCCCAGCAACCGGGTTGATTGAAGCCGGGTGAGAAAGGGAAGGGAAAAGAGTGCCTTGTAATATTTGCTTATGTTCACGATCCTGAAAAACCAGATAAGCTTTAATCCGGCTATGGCCTTGAACCAGGCCTTGCTTGCATATTCCTTGTAAAGATCACAAAACGCCAGAAAAAAGCACTCAACCAGCCTGCGAAGACTGAAATGATATTCCTCTTTTTCAGGATCACTGTCCGGATTGTACGAATTCTTGATAACGAGAAACAGGATACGGATGTCCGTCTTGAAATCAAGCCGCAGGAGAAAATGAGTTTTGAGGCGCTGCAGGGCAAACTGACGGGCTGCTTCCATGGCGGCACGGTCATCATCACTGGCCCATCCGGCAAAAAGCTCCTTTTCATATCCGGAGAGGTATCTGGCTTTCACGATCGAAAGTACAATTTTTCCCACCACAAACCGCATAAGAAGGGGGAGGAGGATAACCGGTATAATTATCATGAGGGGTATTGCTATGAAGGGATGGGAAAAAATGATCTCCATACCGGCTTTAATGTATCAGGATATAGAGAGATATTCAATAGCGGCTATAATGGCCATCGAATCTCAGGAAATCTTCATTTTCTCCGCCGTGCCAATCACTTCCTGGGCAGCCGACTTGTTATTCTGGCTCAGTGAGCTGGCGTGCTGGACTGATTGGGTGACCTTCTTTGATTCAATGGAGAGGTTGCGGGCAGACTCTCTCATTGTGTGCATCTGTTGATTGACCATCTCTACGGCCTCCATTATTTCTTTCAGGGCCCTGCCCGCCCGACTGGACAAATTCACACCGGTCTCCGCTTCACCGGTTGCCGATTCCATTCCTTCAACGGCGAGGGAAACGGTGGAAAGGATATCCTTGACAAGAGCCGATATATGGGTGGTGGCCGCGACCGCCTTCATGGCCAGATTCCGGATTTCGGCAGCGACAATAGAGAAGCTTTTCCCCTGGGCACCGGCCCGGGCTGCCGTTATGGCCGCGTTAATTGCCAGTATACCGGTCTGCGAAGATATGTCATCTATCGTGGCCACGAAATCACGGATCTGATGGGAGCGGTCACCCATCTCGCGGACATAGGTAGCGGACTTATCAATGGCCGTTTTAAGCTGCCGCATTCTATCCATATTGGCGGAAACCGTTTCCTCACCTTCCCGAGCCACGTCAGCCGCGGTTTCCGTGGCACCGAGGGTTCTTTCCACGGCCCTCGAGGCGCCGTCGATTAGGGCCATCATTTCTTCAATAGCCCTGGAAGCATTGGCCAGCATGTCAGCCTGGCTTTCAGCCCCGAGGGCTACCTCCGTTATGGTCTCCGTCATCCGTGTCATGGCCTGATACAGCAAAGCCCCTTTCAGGGCGGAACCGATTTGTCCGCTCAAGGCGGCGTAGAGGGCACCGTCCCGCGGCCCCTGTATAAAAATAATGTAACCCAATTCCTCGTTCTGAAAAAACAGGGTCTCCTGCACCAGAGAACGCCGTTTGTCGGGATATAAACCCGGCGGAAACAACCGGTCCGCAGGGCAGCGAAGCCCTCCCTCGGGAAGATCATGCCGTTTTCCGTCACAGACGGCCAAAATCAGGCGGGAATAAACGGCGGGACGTTCGGTACCCTCGAAAAGAAACACGTAACACCCCGGAATATTTAACTGTCCAAGATCATTGAACAGGATGTCCATGAGCTTATCAATTTCAAAGGTACCGCCCATCTGCTGACTGAGGGCGCGCTGGGTCGTTGTTATTTGCCTTTCGCTTACCTGGTATCGCAGCTGCTGCTGCTGCATTCCCTCGGTAACGAGTACGCGGGATTGATGGAATAAATTTTCCAGTTTATCCCTGATGGATGCACGCGTCACGGCCAGGCAATTGTTTCTCAGTAAAGAAAGGCTGTCCTGAAGGCGATCCAGGGGCAATCGCCCTTTATGCATTTGATGCATGAGGTCTTCCACGCGGGACAGGAAAAATTCGGCTTTCCCCTTCCTGACCGCGGAAATAAGGCCCTGAACAATCTTCCGGCAGATACCCGTCAATTCTTTTCTGCCGTCAACATCAATTTTACCGGCAAAAAGGAAGGCCAGCTCGCCTTCTTTGTTTTCCAGCGCTTTCAATCCGGATAAAAAGCCCGTTCCCATGCCTGAACCGGTATTCCCGGCCAGCTTTACCGGTTCTGTGAAACAACCGCAGGAACGCCGGACCACGAGCTCTGCATTGACCGTATAAAGGGGTTCCACTTTTTTCCCCTCAATGACATTAAGCATGAGTTCGACGGCCTTTTCTCCCATCCTTTGCAGTGGCTGGGCAACCGTAGTTAAAGCGGGAGTAACGGTTTGACACTCGACACGGTCGTCAAAACCGGTGAGAGCGATGTCATTGGGGACATGGATGCCCCTGCGTGAGAGTTCCTGCAAAGCGGCAAGAGCGGGCCGGTCGCTGGAGCTGACCAGGGCATCAAAAGCGACCCTGCGGTTATCAATCAATTCTCTTATGGCCAAAACCCCTGTTTTGGCCACAAAACCGTCCGAACCTCCGTCGAAAACGAGTTTTTCATCAAAGGTAATGCCGTACTTTTCCAGGGTTTCCTTATATGCCTTGAAACGTGCATTGGCATCGAACGCGTCGAACGGGCCGCGAATAAACGCGATGTGACGCCTGCCGTGTACTTCTATCAAATGGCTTATGGCGGCTTGTATGCCTTTTTCGTTATCACACATGATCGAGGTACTGACATCTTCCGCCTGCATGGTAATATTGATCACCGGCAATGAACCGAAAAGCTTTCGCGGCAGTTCCGGAAATGTCGGATTGACGATTATGATGCCGTCCAGGTTTCCGGGGGATAATTGGGGATATACGGAAGGCCCTATATCCTGGTTATAAAAATCCGCATCCCCGAATCCGATGAGGTTTACTCCCAGTTTTTCCGCCGCATCCATGGCTCCCCACCAGATGGGTATGCTGAAATCATTGTCAGCAAGCCCCCAGGTTATTATGAATCCAATGGTCGGGCGTCCGGACTTTACCATGTTTAAACCGGACAAGCGGTCCTCTATATCCACAGAGACGGTATATTCATCACCCATTTCAATAGAGACCGAATTATTATCAGCCATATACGCAGCTTACCCTTCGTTTGGAATATTATCAATAAAAGCCGATAAGTCAAGTTTAAAAAAAATTACAAAATGGCTTTTTTTTATGATAAAAACACGCATAATAGAATTAGAGGAAAATCATGTCCTTTAAACTGAAAAAAAACTTCCTTATGGGCGCGGCGACGGCCGCAACCCAGATAGAAGGCGGTGAATGCGGACACAACTGGAACGACTGGTACCGCCAGGGGAAAATCACGGACAATTCCAACCCGGCCAGGGCCAATGACCATTACAACCGCTGGAAGGAAGACATCGATTTAATGGCCGAAATGCGGATAAAAATCTACCGGTTCGGTATAGAATGGGCGCGCATCTGTCCTGCCGAAGACCGGGTGGATGAGGAAGCCATTAATCATTATCGCGAGGAAATCAAGTACTTAATAAAAAAGAAAATGAAGCCCCTGTTAACGATACATCATTTCGCCAACCCGATGTGGTTTGAAAACAAGGGCGGTTTTACCAATAGCGGGAATATTCCCGTTTTTTTAAAGTATGTCAAAACAGTCATAGAATCCTTCGGTGACCTCGTCCCGGAATACATCACGATCAATGAACCGAACGTATACGCCACTCAATCCTATTACTACGGTCTGTGGCCTCCCGGCGGAAAATCCATGCTGACCGCATACAAGGTCATGTCCAACATGGCGGCCTGCCATATAGAAGCCTACAAAATGATCCATGAAATGCGGAAAAAAATGGGGCATGAGGACACGAAAGTGAGTTTTGCCCTGCATGCAAGGATCTTCGACCCGCTTAAGCCGCATAATTCCTGGCATAGAATCTGCACGTACCTGCTGGACCGTTTTTTCCAGCAGGCGATTATGGAAGCCATGACACTCGGTGTTTTTAGATGGCCCATCACGAAAGTAGACACCGCCGGCAAGGGTGAATACTGTGATTTTATAGCCATCAACTATTACACCCGTTCCACAATTTCAGGATTCAGGGACGGCGTGAGGAAAGGTTCACCGAAAAACGATCTGGGATGGGAGATTTATCCCAATGGGATCATGCGTGCATGCCTCAATTATTACCGGCTCATCAGGCGCCCCATTTATATTACGGAAAACGGCACGTGTGATAATAACGACGCTTTCCGGTCCCTGTACATCCATGACCATCTCAAGGTATTGAGTGAACTGGACCTCCCTGTCGAGCGCTACTATCACTGGTGCTTCTGCGACAACTTTGAATGGATAGAGGGGGAAAGCGCCCGTTTCGGGCTCGTTCACGTGGATTTTGAAACCCAGGAAAGGACGGTTAAAAAATCCGGTGAATTCTATAAGGAGATAATAGAAAATCACGGTGTTACCGACGAAATGTATGATAAATTCGTAAAAGACCGGGAATACCATTATTAAGGGAGGGTGATTTTTTGATCGGATTCAGAAATAACGTCTTCAAGCTGGATACGGCCAATACATCTTACCTGTTCCGTATAACCAAATTTAATCATCTGGAACATGTTTACTACGGCCGGCTGATTACCCGATCCGATTCAGCCCGGGTGTTAGCCCAAAAAAGAACGGTTCCCATGGGCTGCGGCATTACTTATGACAAAAGCGACGAAATTTATTCCCTGGACAGCCTGTGCCTGGAATGGTCGGACAACGGCCGCGGGGATTACCGTCAGAGCCCGGCCGAATTGAAAATGCCCGACGGCTCCTTTGTGAGTGATTTTATCTACCAGACGCACCATGTGATAAAAGGCGGCATTGAAATGAAAAGCCTGCCGTCGGCTTACGGGGCTGAGGGAACTCTGATCATCGATATGCTGGATAAATCAAATCAAACGAAACTTACTCTCCACTATTCCCTTTTCCCGGAATGTGATGTTATAACAAGGCGCGCCGTACTGACGCATACCTGTGAAGGATCCCTGACAATACGGCGCTTCATGAGCATGATGGTCGACCTGCCGGATGAAAATTTTGACATGTACACCCTGGACGGCGGATGGATCAGGGAAGCCCATTTGCACAAAAGAAATGTTTCCTGCGGCATTATTGTCAACTCGTCAACGACCGGTGCCAGCAGCAACCGGCACAACCCGGGTTTTTTTCTGGCGGAAGGCAACGCAACGGAGGATTCAGGACACGTTTACGGGTTCAACCTGGTCTACAGCGGCAATCACTACGGCATGGCGGAAAAAAGCGGGCTTGATCATGTAAGGATTGCCCTGGGAATTAATCCGCATATGTTCGAATGGATACTCGAAAAAGACGCTTCCTTTGAATCGCCGGAAGCGGTCATGACCTTCACGGGCAAAGGCTTCAATGGGATGAGCCGCAACATGCACGATTTCGTGAATGAACATATTGTCAGGGGCGACTGGAAGAAAAAGGAGAGGCCCGTTCTCTTGAACAACTGGGAAGCCCACTTTTTCGATTTCAACGAATCCAGGCTCCTGAAACTTGCCGGCGAAGCAAAGAGCCTGGGTGTAGAACTGTTCGTTGTTGACGACGGATGGTTCGGAAAACGGAACTCGGACAGGGCCGGCCTCGGGGATTATTCCGTTAACCCGAAGAAATTCCCCGGGGGGTTGAAGGCTTTCAGTGATAAAATTCACGGCCTGGGGCTTGATTTCGGTTTATGGTTCGAACCTGAAATGGTCAACGAGGACAGCGATCTTTACCGGGCGCATCCCGAATACGCGGTAGCCCTTCCCGGAAAGGAAAAGGTCCTGGGAAGAAATCAGCTGGTTCTCGACCTCTGCCGGCCGGAAGTCCGGGACTACATCGTGGAAAATGTCGGCCGGATACTGGATGAGAACAATATCAACTATGTAAAATGGGATATGAACCGGCACATAGCGGAAGCGTATTCCGGGGCCCTGAAAAACCAGGGTGAATTCCATCACCGTTATATAATCGGGCTGTATGAGATCCTGTCCAGGATTTTCTCCGGGCGTTCCCATATTCTTCTGGAAAGCTGTTCCAGCGGCGGCAACCGGTTCGACCTGGGGATGCTGTGCCACAGCCCCCAGATCTGGGCATCCGATGACACGGACCCCGTTGAAAGGCTGAAAATACAGGGAGGGCTGTCCTGCCTGTACCCGGCTTCGACGATGGGTTCCCACGTCTCCCAGTCCCCCCACCAGCAGACTTTGCGCGATACACCGCTGTCAACCCGCTTCAATGTATCCGCCTTCGGCTGTCTCGGATACGAACTGGATCTCAAATTCCTGTCTCCGGAGGAAAAAAAAGAGATCGGGGACCAGATTGCATTCTACAGGAAATACAGGAGGGTTTTCCAGTTCGGCAAATTTTCCCGGGGCCTGACATATAAGGACAACAAGGTTGTGTGGCAGGCGGTAAGCGATGATAACGGCTGCGCCGTCAGCGGTTTTTTCCAGACGATGGCCGGGGCCGCGGAAAGCCAGGATAAGCTGGTTGTCAAGGGGCTGAGCCGCGGAACGTATTCCGTTCAAACCAGGAAGCAGCGTCTTTACATCAAGCGGTTCGGCGGGTTGATGAAACACGTGCTTCCCGTCGAACTTGATCCGGACGGGCCGGTTTTGAGAACCGCCGGCCGGCATTTCAGCCTGAGGGACTGCGTGGAGCAATATCAATGCTCCAATCTTGTCCTGGAAACGGGAATCCCGCTTAACAGCCAGTTTATGGGCACAGGGTACAACCCCGGGGTGAGAATGCTGGGTGATTTCGGGTCCAGTCTATACGTAATCGAAAGAAAAAAAGGAGTTGACGATGAATAAAAGTAAAACTCTCAACCGTTATTTCTTCGGCCTGGGCACGATAGGGCGGGACATGCTTTATGCCCTGGTAAGCATATACCTGATGTATTACCTTACGGAAATACTCGACCTGCCGGATGCGACCATGTGGTGGATGACGGGAGCCTTTACCGTGCTGAGGATTTTCGATGCATTGAACGATCCGATCAGCGGTTTTATCGTGGACAACACCCGCAGCCGGTTCGGAAAATTCAAGACATGGATTACCCTCGGGGGAGTGATCGGCGGTATTTTTACCATTTTATTATTCACCGACATCGGGATTACCGGCGGAGCCTACATTGCCGTTTTCATTGTCATCTACCTTGTCTGGGATGTTTTTTACGGTTTAAACGATATCTCCTACTGGTCCATGCTGCCGTCCCTGACCATCAATCAGAAGGAAAGGGAAAAAATGGGGGCTTTTGCCAGGATCTGCGCCAACATAGGCATGTATATCTGTGTTGTCGGAATACTGCCCGTCACCAATGCCCTTGGCGGCAACAAGCTGGCCTGGTTTATTTTTGCAGCGGCTGTTATTGCCGTTACCTGGATCTTTCTCTGCTTTACCCTGTTCGGGGTGAAGGAACACCGGGAATATTATAAAAAGGAAGAAAAAACATCCCTGAAAAAACTGTTTTCCGTGATCGTAAAAAATGATCAGCTGTTATGGACGGCCATTTCCATGGCGCTGTTCATGATCGGCTATACCACGACGGCGAGTTTCGGGACATATTTTTTCAAATACGCTTTCGGTGATGTAAATATGTACTCCGTTTTTGCCGGGGTATTAGGAGTCTCCCAATTGTCGGCATTGCTGGTATTCCCTGTAATATCAAAAAAACTGCCCCGTAAACAGCTCTATACATTCGCTACAGCACTGGTGATAGCCGGCTACATTATTTTCTTTTTCTCGCCAATGAACATTATTTTCATCGGCGCGGCCGGCGTCCTTCTTTTTTTCGGGCAGGCTTTTATCCAGCTGCTCATGCTTATGTTCCTGGCCGATACCATAGAATACGGACAATGGAAACTGGGCAGCAGGAATGAAAGCATAACCTTCTCCATTCAGCCCCTTATAAACAAAATCGGCGGGGCAATTGCCAGCGGAGTAGTCGGTATCACCGTTATTATTTCCGGCATCAATGCCGCCGGCAAACCGTCCGATGTCACGGAAGGGGGATTATTGATCATGAAAGCGGCCATGCTGGTCCTGCCGCTTGTTTCCATCGCGGCCGGATACCTCGTCTACCGCTTTAAATACAGGATCGACAAGCAGATGTTCGACCGTATTGTCAAGGACCTGGAGGACCGGGGTGACATAAGCAAAGAAGCGGAGTAGCTGTTATCCCGGATCAAGATAATAACGGTATTCACTCGGGGGACTCTTATGACAAACCGGACAAACCGGCAGGTTCCCGGTGATATCGGCTCCCTTTTAAATTGAGGGAGTTGATCACATTGGTACAATTTATTATTATATTGGTAAAATATGATTAAAAAGTGAGGACAGCATGAAAAAAACAATCTCCCTGTTCCTTATCCTTTCCCTGGCAGCCCTTGTCATTGCCGGCTGCGGCGAACCAGGCTCATCGCAGAATGAAAACAATCAATCCATCGACAACCAGGAAGCTGACTTGAACCAGCTCATGTCTTTGTATAAAAACCATAAAGCCGTTGCCGGTGCGGGGCCGCAGCATGGCAATGCATTGGTTGGCTCATTGAAATACCCGCCGGATTTCAAACATCTGGACTATGTCAATCCGGATGCGCCGAAGGGCGGGACCCTCTCGTACGGATCATCCGGGAGTTTTGACAGCATGAACCCGTTTATCCTTAAGGGGAATCCGGCGCCGGGAATATCCTTCCTGTTCGATACACTCATGACGTCCGTGGATGATGAACCCTCCAGTCAGTACGGATTGATAGCCGAATCCCTCGAGGTGCCTTCCGACAGCAGTTCCGTCACGTTTACACTGCGGAAAGAGGCGCGGTTTCATGACCGGGCTCCGGTAACTCCCGAGGATGTAATTTATTCATTCACAATTCTCACAACGGAAGCCCATCCTTTTTACCAGCAATACTGGGCCGGCGTGAAAAGCGTGGAAAAAACCGGTGATGATAAAGTAACCTTTAATTTTGTTGAAGGTTCCAATCCCGAATTACCCCATATACTGGGACAGCTGAATGTACTCAGCAAAAAATACTACGAAACACACACTTTCAATGCCGCCACCGAAGAGCCGCCCATGGGATCGGGACCGTACATGGTTGAAGACGTCAAATTCGGCAAGTCCATTACCTATAAACTTGATCCCGATTATTGGGCAAAGGATCTTCCCATCATGAAAGGACGGTACAATTTTGAAAAGGTTCGATTAATCACCTATCTTGATGAAAATGTAAGATTCCAGGGATTCAAAGGCGGGGAAACGGATTTCTTTGTCGAGAATATTTCCAAGCGCTGGGCGACCGAATACACGGGTCCGGATTTCGATAAGGGTATTCTGAAAACAGAACTTGTACCGGACCAGAATCCCAAAGGTTTGCAGGGATTCGCGTTCAATACCCGTAAAACAATTTTCCAGGACAGAAAAGTAAGGGAAGCGATTTCCTACGCTTTTGACTTTGAATGGTCCAACAAAAACCTCTTTTACGGGCAGTATACCCGCACCAGGAGTTATTTTGAGAACAGCGTCTTTGCGTCCTATCTTGGGGGACTGCCGGGTAAAACGGAACTGGAGCTCCTTGAACCATTACGGGATCAAATTCCGGAGGAAGTTTTTACGAAAATCTATGAACCGCCCAAGTCGGACGGGAGCGGCAATATAAGGGAAAACCTGCAGACGGGAATCAATCTGCTTGAAGAAGCTGGATGGGTCATCGAGGACACGGAACTTGTCAATGAAAAAACGGGTGAAAAATTCACTTTTGAAATTCTCCTGGACACCCCCTCGTGGGAAAGGATCTGCGCCCCGTTTGTCAAGAACCTTGAACAAATGGGCATCAAGGCGACGTACAGGGTGGTCGACATTCCCCAGTATGAAAAACGCATAGAAAAATTCGATTTCGACATGGCCGTCATGGTCTGGGCCCAGAGTTTTTCCCCCGGCAATGAACAGCGGAACATGTGGAGCACCGAGGCGGCCGATCGTCCGGGTTCCTCAAACCTTGCCGGTATCAAAAATCCGGCCGTCGATTCCCTCATTAATTCGATTATCAGCGCGGAAGGCATAGAAAACCTGACAGCCGCTACAAGGGCCCTGGACAGGGTTCTTCTCTGGAATTTTTATTCGATACCGCAGCATTACATAAAATATTTCAGGATCGCCTACTGGGACAAATTCGGCAGGCCTGAAACCAGGCCTCCCTTCAACATCCCGTTCTTTGATACCTGGTGGATAGATCCGGAAAAGGAAAAAGCGCTGGAGTCCAAAAAATAATGCTTTATTACATCGTCAGAAGGCTTCTTCTCATGATCCCCACTTTGCTGGGGATCATGATCATTAATTTTGTCATCATTCATTTTGCCCCCGGTGGACCGGTTGAGCAGATGATAAGCCAGATTAAGAGGGGAAACCTTTCTGTCACGGAACGGATTACCGGTGACACGAGTGATCTCGGAAACCAGAATTCCAAACTGCAATCAGCCGATTTTAAAAGCGATATAAACCAGAAGTACAGGGGAGCCCAGGGGCTCGATCCCGACCTTATCAAGAGAATCGAAAAAATATACGGCTTTGACAAACCGCCCGTTGAACGGTTTTTTAACATGATGGGCAGGTATCTGACCTTTAATTTTGACAAAGGTCTATTCAGCGATAAGTCCGTTATAGACCTGATCCTTGAAAAACTGCCCGTCTCCGTTTCACTGGGGCTTTGGACAACGATCCTCGTCTACCTTGTTTCCATTCCATTGGGCATTCGCAAGGCGGTGAAGCTCGGGACGCCGTTTGACGGCTGGTCCAGCACGATCATCATCGTACTTCACGCCATTCCCGGCTTTCTTCTGGGGATATTCCTCCTGGTCGTTTTTGCCGGCGGGAGCTTTGTTAAATGGTTCCCCCTGCAGGGACTGACATCGGAAAATTTTTCCCGGATGCCGTGGTATCAACAGATACTGGATTACCTCTGGCACATGGTCCTTCCCATTGTAGCCATGACGTTAGGCGGATTCGCCTCCCTTACATTCCTGACCAAAAATTCCTTTCTTGAGGAGATCAGGAAGCAGTACGTGGTAACGGCCAGGGCAAAGGGACTTGCGGAAAAGAAAATACTTTACGGCCATGTATTCCGGAACGCCATGCTGATTGTCATAGCCGGATTCCCGGCCGCCTTTTTAAGCATTCTATTCACAGGTTCTCTTCTGATCGAGGTAACTTTTTCCATAGAAGGAATTGGATATCTCGGATATATCGCAACAATTAAACGGGATTATCCTATTATGTTCGGTTCCCTTTATTTTTTCAGCCTGCTGGGCCTGCTTATGCGCCTGGTAAACGACCTGATGTATGCCATCATAGATCCGAGGATTGATTTTGAAACCCGTGAAGTCTAAAGAAAAAAACCTCAAACCGCTGAACAGGACCATTCCCTTCAGATTCATGAAATTAACACCGTTGACGGAACGGCGCATCAATAATTTCCGGGCAAACCGGCGTGCCGTGTGGTCATTCAGAATCCTTCTTGTTATTTTTGCCGTTTCGCTATTTTCCGAATTCGTGGCAAATGACAGGCCGATTATGGTCTATTTTAAAGGCGGCCTCTATTTCCCCGTTTTCATATCCTATCCTGAAACGGAATTCGGCGGAACGTTCCAAAGCGCCGCCAATTACAGAGACCCGTATGTTCAAAAATTGATAAACAATGGCGGCTGGGCACTCTGGCCGCTTATCCATTTCCGTTTCGACACCATCAACCTGAATTTACCGCAGCCGGCGCCTTCACCGCCTTCACTGGAAAACCCATTGGGAACCGATGATCAGGGCAGGGACCTGCTGGCTCAAATCATCTACGGGCTCCGTGTAAGCCTGCTCTTCGGATTCATCCTCACGCTGATCAGTCCCGTCATCGGTATTGCCGTAGGGGCGGCGCAGGGGTACTTCGGAGGCAAGGTTGATTTGTTTTTTCAAAGAATCCTCGAAATATATTCCAGCATCCCTACTCTGTACGTCATCATCATCATCGCCAGCATTATACCTCCGCAGTTCTGGCTTCTTCTTTTTATCTTCCTGTTGTTTGAATGGGTCAGTTTCGTGGGAATAGTGAGGGCCGAATTCCTCCGTGCCCGTAATTTCGACTACGTACGGGCGGCGAGGGCTTTAGGCGTGGGACACTCCACCATTATGTTCCGCCATATCCTCCCCAATGCCCTCGCTTCCACACTCACCTATGCACCGTTTATTTTAAACGGTTCCATTGCCGGACTCGCGTCGCTGGATTTCCTGGGATTCGGACTCCCCACTTCCGAACCGTCACTGGGCCGGCTCATTTCACAGGCGCGGGGCAACCTCGCATCCCCATGGATAGGGTTGACGACATTCTTCGTACTGGCCATCCTGTTTTCACTACTCATCTTTATAGGGGAAGGCGTGCGGGATGCATTCGACACACGGAAAATGCTGTAGTCTATTATTGATCACCCGTGTTATTTTCACTATATTACCATGTATATAAATCGCCTAAACCATAGAATTATATAACGGGAGGACATTTCATGGCCAGGTACCTGATCATTGGAGGAGTCGCCGGGGGAGCAACAGCGGCGGCACGGTTAAGAAGACTGGATGAGAAAGCGGAAATAGTCATATTCGAAAGGGGCGGCCATGTCTCGTATGCCAATTGCGGGCTCCCCTACTACATCGGCAACATCATCAGGCACAGAAGAAGGCTGTTTGTCCAGACCCGGGAAGGTTTCAGGTCCCGCTACAACATCGATGTCAGGCTGAATACGGAGGTGACACGGATTGTTCCGGATAAAAAGACAATTGAATTCACCGATCTTTCTACAGGCGAATCTGCCATGGAAACCTACGATAAGCTCATCCTCTCCCCCGGCGCCTATGCGATCAAGCCGCCCATACCGGGTATAAACGATGAAAAAATTTTCATGTTACGAAACGTATCTGATACGGATAAAATTCATAACTATATAAAAGAAGACAAACCAGACGATGTCTGCATTGTGGGTGCCGGGTTCATAGGGCTGGAAATGGCGGAAAATCTTCATCAACTGGGGATAAAGGTCAGCATCGTGGAAATGCTGGACCAGGTTCTCGGCGTCATCGATTATGAAATGGCCGCCCTCGTTCAAAAACATCTTTTAGAAAAAGACGTCGAACTTCATTTGAAGGACGGCGTTACCGCGTTCGCCCGGGAAGGTGAAAAGGTCAAAATAACGCTCGGTTCCGGAAAGAAACTCACCAGGGATTTCGTCCTCCTGTCAATCGGCGTCAGGCCGGAAGCCCGCCTGGCCGGGGACGCGGCTCTTGCCATCGGGGAATCAAAAGGCATCGTGGTCAACGAATATCTCCAGACTTCCGATCCCGATATTTACGCACTCGGTGATGCCATAGAGTATACCAATCCATTAATAGGTAAATCCATGATCATACCCCTGGCCGGTCCGGCCAACAAGCAGGGACGAATTGCGGCGGACAATATTGTCTTCGGCAATACGGTAAAATATAAAGGCACGGTCGGTACGGCAATAGCCAAGGTATTCGACCTGACCGTGGGGTCAACGGGATTATCTCACCGCCTCCTTGACAGGTTCGGTATTCACCATTTCCAGAGCATAACCCACGATCCTTCCCATGCGGAATATTACCCGGAACCGGGAACCATAACGGTCAAACTGCTCTTTTCAGAAGACGAGGGGAAAATCCTCGGCGCACAGGTCATCGGGAAGCAGGGCGCC
This sequence comes from Spirochaetales bacterium, assembly GCA_016928415.1. Lineage (GTDB taxonomy): Bacteria > Spirochaetota > Spirochaetia > SZUA-6 > JAFGRV01 > JAFGKU01. The sequence goes on along the minus strand of JAFGKU010000144.1, from coordinate 46,031 downwards.
GACAAAAGGATAGACATGATAGCCGCGGTGCTCAACGGGCCGGGGACGGTGTACGATCTTCATGATATTGAACACGCGTACGCGCCGCCCTATTCCTCGGCAAAAGATCCCGTCACCATAGCCGGATACGTCGCGGAAAACATCCTGAAAGGCTTGATGAAATCCGTTCAATGGAGCGATATCAAGGAGCACGATCCCGATACGGTTCTCATTGATGTAAGAACACGGGGGGAATACAAACAGGGTACGATCGAGGGAGCCGTCAATATTCCCATTGACGATCTGCGCCAGCGGATTGAAGAACTCCCGGCAGATAAAAAAATAATCGTCTTTTGCGCGGTCGGCGCCCGGGCTTACCTGGCGTGCCGCATTCTTTCCCAATCAGGGTTCAAGGATGTGTACAATCTGAGCGGCGGGTATGAAACGTACGGGCCCGTGGCGGGCAGCTAACCCAATTATCTCTTCAATTCATTCAATCCGTAACTGAGAAGCCGGTTCTGATCAACCGGTTTGGCCAGGGCGTAATTAGCCCCCAATTCGGTATATTGATTTGCGTCCTTTTCATCCTCTATTGTACCGGATAAAACGATAACGGGAGTTTTCATTTCACGGTTCCTCATCCAGAGAAGCAGATTTGTCCCGTTTTCATCCCCCAGGTCAATATCGAGTATGACAAGGTCTATCGGTTCTTCCATGATGAGGGACTTGGCCTCCGTGACATTGACCGCTTCATGAACCGAAAGCCCGTCAAACGTGTACGCAATCGATTTACGGATAAACCGCTCATCGTCCACTACCAGTATTTTCTTGGTTTTATAAACAGAAGGTATGGGGATTTTTGTAACGGTCCTTGATTTGAAGGGCATCTTTGAAGTACGGAATTTTTCCCGTTCCTCGTTGAAAATTTTCCTCAATGCCTCAATCAAATCCTCCTTTTTAAAAGGTTTGGACAGGACACCCTTGGCCATCAGTTCAGCCATTTGCTCAAATTCCTGGGCCCGGTCCGATCCCGAGGCGACTATCACGGGAATGAAAGATTCGGTTTTCCCTTTGAGCTCTTCAAGCAGGGTCTCTCCTTTTTCCGCGCCCAGGTCAAGATCCAAAATGATAACATCGATCGGAATGGAGGAAGTAAAAATGAATTCCCTGGCTTTGCTCAATGTACCTACGGTGGATATCTTGAGCGGCGTCGATTCAAGCATCTGTAAATACGAATTACGGATCGCTTCACTGTCATCCACTATCAGAACATGACGCCCGTCGAACAGGGTCGAATCGACAGTACCATCCCGTTTTAGTTCCACATCAAAGCCGGGCAGTTGTATTTCGGACATCTCCGATTCCGAATATTTGGGCAAATGCATTACAAAGTGCGCTCCCCTTCCGTATTCTCCCGTTTCAATTATGGTGCCCCTGACCTCCTCGATGCGTTTTCTGATGGTTATGCCCCCCACGCCGTGCTCATCATATTCTTCGGTATCACCGATTTTTGATCCTTTCACTCTTGAGGAATAGCCACTGAAAATCAATTCCTTTTTACTTTCGGGAATACCAGGGCCGTTATCGAGGAAATCGATTCTGTAATAATCACGGTTCTCTTTTTTGAGTGTGGATACAACCTTTATCGTGATCTTTCTCCGGTGCATCCCCGCCGGCATATGATCACTTAACGCCCTGAAGGAATTGTTAAAAAGGTTTCTGAGGATATCATCCTCAAGTATGAAGTCATATATCCTTATTCGCACATGGTCCTTGACGGCGCTTATATATTCGAACTCGATATTATACTCTTCAAGCTGCCTGTGATACGTTTCAATCAAATGCTTGTAGATTTTGCGAAGATCCGTAAAGACATTTTTCTTCTGGGAAATTTGTTTCCCGCGCTGGTAATTCAAAATAGCGTAGATATAATCCAGAATATTATCCATATTATCGAACGAATCGGCGACCGATTGATGAAGGTTTTCATCCAGGTGTCTGATCGGCTGGACAAGGTAATCGACAAGCCGGTCCTTGTTTTTTTCTATCAACTTGAGGATTATTTCCGGCCTTTTACGCTGTAAAAGGCCAAGCAGTGCGTTGTTCGATCCATTGCCCCCGACATGCGACTTTATCAATTCCTCATATGTAAGAAGAGCCTTTTCCGTGGTCTTGTTAAGAACGTACGGCAGTTTTTTCCTGATCAACGCCGCGGCCATGAAAAGGTTGTCAAGATTCCCATTCACGACATTATTAAACGCGTATTGGACGGCATGCTTGTTTTTAATGGAATGACTGATGTTCTGGAGGCTGACCTCATTTTCCCTTTCAATGGATACTATTGTATCCTTGGCCTGAACAATTTCATTCTGCGCCTTTTCCAGTTTCATTTCAGATTCCAGGCTGATTTGTTTTCTTAAGAGGAAATCGTTCCTTATATAATATTCAATAGTAAAACAGGCAAGTATCCCAACAATATTCGTCGCCAATAAAAAGAAATTATTGTTTATAAAGATAGGTATCCGATGATTGAATTCGAGCATCCCATTAAAAAAAATTGCGACAAATTCATAGGCTAATACCATTGTCAGTCCGGCAATAATGGCATTACGGAATTTTAAACGCATTATGGTGTAATTCCCAGTAATAACCATCATTACACCGGCATAATAAAACTGGTAACCAGGTTCGCTTTCCTGTGAAATTCCAATCATCACGACAATCCCGATTCCCCATATCAATGAAACCAGACAAAAAGCCGGTTGCATAATTTTAGGAAAAAAAGAGGTAAAGGATAATATCAAACATAAAATAGTAATCGGACATACTACAGCAAAACGAATAATCCAGACATAGTGTTTACTTAACGGAACAATCCATAAATCCAATATTCCAAATGCTGAATATAAAATTAATCCCAGTATCAGTGTTATTCGTACGACAGGTATTGAACGCTTATAATAATCCGCATTAAATTCTTTTTCCAATGGTTTGTTGAATTGTCGTATAACATGGTTAAATTCGACTTGCAGAGGGGTATTTAGTTTCGATTCCATTAATTTTATGCCTTTTTTTTATTCTGTATATGGAGAAACAGATTTACACCTGTCTTTTCTCTCTTGACTTTCATATTGATGCGGGAAATGCCGCAGGATTGCGCCAAGGAATATAATTGTTGAGAAGAACGACTATGAAGAAACCATCTTACGAGTCTCATATAAAATCGAGTTGGATTTGTGTTCGAAAAATTTCCCACAATAATTTCACCACCCGGTTTGGTAAAATACAGCATTTTTTTAAGCATCCTGCAAAATAGCCTATCCGAGAAATAATCAAATATTCCGGCAGCCCACACGATATCATGTTGTATATTCTGATTATATTTAATGACATTTACTTTATGAAAGCTGATCCGATCAATGAATTTCTCGCATAAGCGGGAAGCAAAATCTATTGCATCTTGGTCCTGTTCTATACAAACAAAATGAATACGATTACTTTCATCACCAATGGCTGTAAAGATATCAAACATATCTCTGCCAGAACCTGAACCGATATTTAAGATATTAATAGGCTTATTCGTACGTGATAATTTTTTGGTTATAATGTTCCTGATATATTTTTTACGGTTGCGTACAGCCGCAGCTCCTGCCTGAGATTGTAAAAACTCATCCCATCTTTGGTAACGCGAGTCCGCACACAGGTGATTAGTATATAATTTATCAAGTACTTCAAAATCACCGGCATATCCATGAGGTTTATGAAAGATAAAACCTTGTATTGTTTTTGTACTAATTGCTTCTCCCCAGGTAGATAAAAAACGCGATTGAAGATCCTGATCCCACTCAGGGCTTCCCGTCCAATTGGACATCTCAATAATCCATTCATTTAACTCATGATAGTCCTTCTTTGAAGGTCCATTTTTTTTAACGAGATAAGATAAATAGTCAAACAAATATTCCCGGTTCGGTTTCGCAGGTTTTAATGTTAGAGTCCGATTATACTTTGGGAAGGGATAATCACTAACTGGCGAAGTTAACATAATAAAACAACCACTTTTTAATAATAAAATTTTTTAAAAAACAACCCTTTTTTATCAATGGGACACCTGTATAAAATTTATATAGGCATCCAATAGATATAAATAACATATTATCTCCAATTTTGCAAGCATTCTTTATTTCAATATTGTTAAATCTAATTACCATTTTTTTATCATTAGGCCATGCTTGCACACCTTCATACAAATAGTGTACACTTTGAAAAGCAGGACTTACAAATGATGCTTGAAGTAAAGGACCTCTCCGTGGCTTTTCACACGGAAAAAGGGGAGTTCCAGGCAGTCGATTCAATCTCATTTACCATCGACAAGGGAGAAATCCTCGCACTGGTAGGCGAAAGCGGCGCGGGAAAATCCGTTACGGCGTTTTCCATCCTCCAGCTGCTGCCGTATCCGCAGGCATTCCATCCTTCCGGGAGCATTCTCTTCCACGGCCGGGAGGTTCTCGGTGCACGGGATGCTGATTTACGTCAAATCCGCGGCAACAAGGTCACGATGATTTTCCAGGAACCGATGACATCTCTCAATCCCCTGCATACCGTATTAAAACAGGTCAGGGAATCGATCATCATACATCAGGGCTTGAGCGACAGGCAAGCCACGGAAAAGGCGTTCGAACTTTTCCGCATAGTCCAGCTTCCGGACATTGAAAAGCGCCCGAAAGCGTATCCACATGAACTGTCCGGCGGGCAGAGGCAGCGGGTCATGATTGCCATGGCCCTGGCCAACCAGCCGGACCTTCTCATCGCCGATGAACCGACAACGGCGCTGGATGTCACGATACAGGCCGAAATTCTCAACCTCCTGAAGGAATTGAGACGAAAACTCGGCATGGGTCTTCTCATCATCACGCACGATCTCACCATTGTCCGGAAAATCGCCGACAACTGCTGCATAATGAAAGAGGGAAAAATCGTGGAAAGGGGCCCCGTTGCCCGGGTCTTCAAATCCCCGGAACATGAATACACGAAAATGCTCCTCGATTCGGAGCCGAAGGGGGCCCCGCATGCAACGCCTTCCATGGATAAACCTGTACTGTTAGCCGACAATTTGAGCGTAACTTTTCCCATCGGCAAGAACCTTATGGGGCGCCCCAAGTCCCTGCTAAAAGCGGTGGACTCCGTCAATATAAAGATCCATGAAGCGGAAACGATCGGCGTGGTCGGGGAAAGCGGGTCAGGAAAAACAACACTCGCACTGGCGGCACTCAGGCTCATCAGGTCCAGGGGAAGCATCGTTTTCCTGGGCGGTGAAATCCAGGGCCTGAAAAGCAGGCAGGTAAGGCCCTTGAGAAAAAAAATGCAGATAGTATTCCAGGACCCGTTCGGCAGCCTGAACCCGAGGTTTACCATTGCCCAGATCATTGAAGAAGGCCTGCTTGCCCATAAAATGGTAAAAGACAAGGTGGCCAGACGAAAACTTATCGCCGAGGTGCTTGAGGAGGTGGGCATAGAGCCGGAAAACATGGATCGCTACCCCTATGAATTCTCAGGCGGCCAGAGACAGAGAATCAGCATCGCGCGGGCCCTCATCCTCAAACCCGAATTGATCATCCTCGACGAGCCAACGTCCTCGCTGGACCTGTCCGTACAGGCACAGGTTCTCGAATTGCTGAAAAAAATACAGGAAAAACACAGAATAGCCTACCTTTTCATAAGCCACGACCTGAAAGTGGTCCGTTCAATGAGCCATTCAATAGTGATCATGGAAAAAGGAAAAATAGTGGAATACGGACCTGCTGAAAAAGTGTTCACTTCGCCGGCGCATCCCTATACGCAAAAGCTGCTGGAGGCCGCTCTTGCGTTCAGCGAGGCATAATAATATAAATTGAATGTTGATTGAGGCTGCTTTAACGTTCAACCGGGCACAATAGCTAAAATTGTTCAGTTAAATAATCATATATTGAAGCAGTAATCCTGTCGACCGGCAAAACGTCCACCACGGCCCCTGCCGCAATGGCTTCTTTGGGCATACCGAAAACAATGGAGGTCGATTCATCCTGGGCAATCGTATGGGCGCCGTTTTGCCGCATTTCCAGAAGGCCTTTTGCCCCGTCTTTGCCCATTCCGGTCAACAGCACACCAATGGCATTTTTACCCACGCTTTCCGCGATGGATTTAAAAAGCACATCCACAGCCGGCCTCTGATGATGCACGAGGGGGCCGTCGACCGTTTTCAAAACATAATCCTTTCCGGAACTCCTGACCGTTAAATGGTGATTACCCGGAGCTATGTAGACATGACCGGACAGGGCGACTTCACCATCCTCCGCCTCTTTGACCGTAACCGGACACAAACCGTTCAATCTTTCGGCAAACAGCGCGGTAAACCGTTCAGGCATATGAATGACAACAACGCAGGGAGGAAAGCTCCTGTCAAATTGTTTAAGTATCAATTCAATGGCGTTTGTACCACCTGTAGAACCTCCCAGGGCAATCAATTTTTTTGTTGTATGGATGGCAGCCAGTTCCGGTGTCCCCGATAGTGTCTCCCTGTTTTTCCCCGCCAGTTTCTTCAATTTTTCAAAATCTGCATGGACCGCCGCCTCGATTGAACCGGCAAGCCTCTCCATGACATCTCCCACGGTAAAAGGCCCTCCCGGCTTGGGGACAATATCAACAGCCCCCAGTTCAAGCGCCCGGATGGACGCGGTATTTTTCCGGTCGGCGAGGGAACTGACTATGACGACCGGTATGGGATGGTATTTCATCAGATATTTTAAAAAGGTAAGGCCGTCCATCCGGGGAAGCTCTATGTCAAGTGTTATCACATCCACATTAAGCTTCGCTATTTTTTCCCTGGCTATGAACGGGTCCAAGGCACTGCCGACTACATTGAATCCTCCGTACCGAGAAAGACCGGAAGTGAGAATTTCCCGGACAACAGCGGAATCGTCTATTATGAAAATATTTATTTTACCGTTACCGGGATAACGCATTGAAATCCTTTTCCAAAACAGCGCCCCCTATCATTCCAACATTAATAACTCCCGTTTCGGTATAAAAGACCAGCTTCCTGCCGTGGGTTCCCCCCGTATTTTCCAGGTTGACGGGGATATGAAATTCCGAGAGTATATTCCTGGCACAGGTGATATTCATACCGGCCACTTCAGCCGAATTCCCGTTCCCCTTGATGAAACCACCGCCGACTATACCGGCAGTAAGATTTTTAAGCAAGGAACCGCATTCAATAAGCTCGTTTATCAGTCGATGCATTGCATCGATCCCGTACATCGTCGATCTTTCCCTGTTTTTCAAAATATCTGGAAGGAGAAAGTGATTCATGCCCCCCCAATGCATTTCCGTATCAAACAGGCAGACGCTGACACAGGACCCCAAAATCGTTGTAATCTGCGCGGGTACCATACTGATGTATATATAACCCGGTCTAAGGTAATACTTTTCCATTATTCCTTTCCCGACAATATTGTCATGCCCTGTCCCACTCCCGTCTATTTTTTCTTGTTATAAACGGAAGTGAAAACACTCTCCAGGTTCACCTGCAGGTTCAAAAGACTTTCCGAATGGCCCACGAACAGGTACCCGGTATCTTTTAAATTACGGATAAGGGTATTGACAACTTTCTGTTGCGTTTCACGGTTAAAATAAATTAGCACGTTCCTGCAGAAAATATAATCGAAATCACTTTCAAAGCGCAGTTCATCCACGAGGTTCAGGCGCTTGGCTATGTAATACTGTTTAAGCTGCCCGTTCACACTGTACGCGATACCCCTCTCATCTTCGATTTCCCTGAAATATTTTAAAAGCAGGCTGCGGTCTGCGTTCTTCAGCCTGTCTTCCCTGTAGACACCCCGCTTCATGTGCAGCAGGACGTCCCTGTTCAGGTCCGTTGCCACGATCAGGAACCGTGTAATGCCGTGCTCTAAAAGTTCGATGATCATGGAATACACTTCCTCGCCGGTGGAGCTGCCGGCACACCATATAAGAGGATTTTCCAAGCCTCTGAGTTTGATATCATTACAGAGGATCTTTAAATGCATCGGTTCCCTGAAGAAATACGTGTATGTTGTCGTAATGTACCTTACGAGTTTCTCGAGGCTGGAAGCTTCCCCGTTTTTAAGGGTGTAATAGAATTCCGCGGCGTTTTTATACACCGAATCCCTCAGGAGTTTCCCGAGTTTGCTTTTCAGGAGATAATCTTTTTCCCGCGATATGTTTATCCCGAAATTGGCCTTAATGAGATCCCTGAAAAGATCCAAAAAGGAATCATTGATTGCAGGATAAATACTGTTTTCATTCTCGCCCATTCCCCATCCTTACTCCCGCCGCAACGCCGCCCCGGCTTAAAGGGGCGGCGGTACCAATGGCATCTATTCATCCCTCAGGTCTTCATCTTCCTCAAAGGGGATCAGCTTCTCCGGGGAAATTTCCTTTTTTTTCAACCGCTTCACCGTGCCGACCGTTGCATGCAGGATATGTTTTCCCGTACCTGTCTTGGATGGTCCTGCTATCGTTATTCCTGTTGTCAGCTGCCGGTTATGCCCGTTGTGGCCGTTCGCCCTGCCGGTAACAAGTTCAGTCAATGTCTCCACGATTCCCTTCAGGTTTTCGGCCTGGGCCGTCATTTCCTCCGCTGAACTGGCTGTTTCCTCGGCCGAGTTGGCATTGTTCTGCACCACTTCATCGAACTGGACGATTGCCTTGTTGACCTGGTTTATCCCCGAATCCTGCTGCCGGCTCGCCGTTTCCACTTCCTTTGACATCTCGGACACTTTCTTGGCATTGTTCAGTATTTGCTTGAACGTTTCGGCGAGCTTGGTCGCAATTTCCATACCCTGTTCCGTACGCTTGATCGACTCTTCTATCATGGAGGCCGTGTCCTTGGCCGCTTCAGCACTCCGGTTGGCCAGGTTCTTCACCTCGTCGGCGACCACGGCGAATCCCATGCCCGCCTCACCGGCACGCGCCGCTTCTACCGCGGCGTTCAGGGCAAGCATATTGGTTTGAAAAGCGAGGCTGTCTATTACGTTTATTACCTTGCGGATTTCATCGGAAGACTTGTTGATTTCATTGATTGAACCGAGCATTGTTTCCATCTGGGAGTATCCCGTCTGGGACGCCTCCGAGGCCTTGTCCGCGAGCGTACTCGCCTCCTGGGCGTTTGACACATTCTGTTTTACCATCGAGGCAAGCTCTTCCATAGAGGATGTCGTTTCTTCGATCGATGAGGCCTGTTCCGTGGCGCCGTTGGCGATTTCCTGGGAGGAACTTGACAGCTGGCTTGAAGCCGATGCAATCTGGCCTGAACTTGACGTCAGCGTATCGGAAATTTTCATGAGCGGGCCCGATATGGACCGTGTGAGCAGGATAGAAATCAGGATGCCGATCAAAACGGCAAGTATACCGATGATGAGACTCACCATAAAGGTGGCGGCATAATTCGCATCAAACTCCCTGGCCGCCGCCTCCGCTTCTTTATCCATATCAACAACCAGTTCTTCAAGGGGTCCCTGCATTTTTTCAATAAAACCGTCCATTCTTACATCCATTGCAAGAATTTCCGGCGTGATGCCCTGTGAGGCGAACGTGGCGGGGATCATTTCTTCTTCCAAAAGCGAAACCAGGCTGGTAAAAGCTGTTTTCACTTCATTCGCCGCGGACCGCTCCTTATCCGTATCAACCGTGCTCAGAATGTAATCGATTTCTTCTTTTGATTCCGCTTTCTTCTCATTCCACACGGCCATTACCTTTTCTTTCGTTACACTTTCACCGTGGATCATCCTATCCGTAACAATCTCATAAAACACCGGCCCTATATCGAGCGCATGTGTCACCCCGAGGGCCTGTTTCGAACGCCGGTCACTTCCATCCTCTATTATATTCATGTTTTGCAGTTGAAACAGGTTGTAGAGAATCACTCCTACCACCAGGACGATGATAACCGCGAATCCTGCAAATAATTTCATGCCCAAAGATACTTTCATATTCTATTCCTCCTTATATAACCTATTTTTGACATTCATTACGCTTCCACCTCCGCCTCCTCACGGCGGTCAAGTTCCTTGACAAGGACGAATTCCTCGTCCGTCAGGACCTTTGTGATGTCTAGCACAATCTTGATCGTTTCCCCGACCTCGGCAATACCGCGGATGTATTCACTCCTGATCTTCGCATTGATATAAGGCACACGGGAAACCCTGTCCTCCGGGATGTTGACTACCTCCTGAATCGTGTCGACAACGACCCCCATTAAAGTCAATTCATTTTCATAGGAAAGCTCAACAATTATAATGCAGGTACGGTCCGTATAGTCCCGTTCCGGGAGGCTGAATTTTATACGCAGGTCAATAATGGGAATGATCCTTCCTCTCAGGTTGATCACACCCTTGATAAATTGCGGGGTCTGGGGGATCATGGTGATATCAGTCATACCCATGACTTCCTTGATCTTGAGAATTTCTATGCAGTACTCTTCCTCGTTAAGAACAAAACTCAAAAATCGGGACCCGGTCATCGTTTTTCTTTTTGTAATTTCCATTAACTCCTCCTTTTCATTTCACATTTAATTCAGGACAGCATACGCAGGATTATGGAGAGCAGGTTTTCCGGTTCACACGGCTTTACAATCCATCCGTTCGCGCCCGCCTCCTTTCCCTTTTTTTTCCAGTCATCCCTCGATTCCGTGGTAAGCATAATAATGGGCGTCGACCGGTACTCTGAAGTACCGCGGAGTTCCTTCACAAGGGAAATACCGTCCATGACGGGCATGTTCACATCCAGGAGAAACAATGAAATACCCGCGTCCTTTGACTTGCCCAGGGCATCCTTCCCGTTCTCCGCCTCAAGCACATCATACGTTTCAAAAAGGGCGAGCTTAAGGATATTCCGTATCGACGCGGAATCATCCACTACCAGGATCTTTTTCATGAAGCACCTCCTTTCCTAAAATAATTCCAATTCACCGCTTTTACCTCCCTGGACCATTGACCAGGCATCCAGTTTGTGTTTCTCGGCAATTTCATTCAGTACCCCGAGTTCGGATTCCGTGGTGACAATTTCTCCTACCTCGGCGATGATTTTTGACAAAACCTGTTTTTTTATTTCCGGATCGATGGTATTAAACATGTAGTCCAGGAGACCGTTTTTCCGGCAACCCGCTTCATTGAAGTCCACTATTTTTTTCAGGTTGTTGATCTGCTGGACGGCAATATCCTGCAGCTGGAAAACCGGATTCACCTTTTTAATGTGCAGGTCGATATTTTCCGACATTTCATCCACCAGTGAAAAAAGCAGCTTGAAATCTTCATAATACGCGTTCAGAAGCGCATAGAAATCATCAAATTCCCTCCGTTGACCGGAGATGCGATGAAGCAGGGTTTCCATTTCGACATTGAAGCCCCCCACCGCATCCTCCGCTTTTTTCCGGGCGTTAGAAGTAAGACCCTTGATTTTCTGGGCAAAGGAATTGGTGTCTCTCGAAAGCCGCTCGATCTCCCGGGATATTACCTTGAACCCGCGGCCGTATATTCCCGCCTTTGTCGACTCGATTGCCGCGTTGATCGACAACAGGTTGATGTTCTCGGAAATTTCCTGGATCTGTTCCGAGTTCCCGGAAATTTGACTGACCGCTTCCAGAAGTGTTTTAAAATTGTTTTCGATGGTATCGAAACTTTTTTTAAGGGTTTCGGCAATCTGCTTGAACCCCTCGTTATGGTGATCGTATTTACCTATGACATATTCAAAATTCTTTTTTCCTCCGGTTGCCGTCAGGTCACTTTTCCAGTCCCTTATTTTGCTCTGGAATTGATAAATAAGTTTTTTAACAAAGTAAATTTCTTCTGAAAGGGGGCCGGAACTTGAAACGAGATGCCCATGTATCACGTCTATGATGGACCGGACAAGTTCGTTGCAGAATCCAATCTCAAAAACGCGCTCGTGTATGGCATCCTGCTTTCCGTTTTGATTCACAGCGCATGATTCCTGCGCATCCGGGATCGCATCTTCAATGGCGTGGATGAAATCCGTAACCAGGGCATCGTCTTTACTGAACCGGATTTTTTCAATGATTTCCGAGACATGAATCAGATCCAGATCCGGCATATTAACGGATTTTTTTCCATTCTTCCTTTTGGCGTAAATACAGAAATGATCCCGGTTTTTCCGGATCCAGGACGCACTTTTCTGGACGTATCTGCTGAGCGCGGATACGGCCGGATCAGGGGCCGCCGGCTCATTTTCCGACTGGTTCCCGTCCTTTCGTTTTTCCTGTTCACCATTGGTTTCAGCCAGGGCTCCCCGGCAAAGAAAAACCAGAACTACGGTTGAAATCAAGACCGACCCGGCAAGCGCAATAATAGAAAGCGGCGCGGAAAGGGTCAAAGCAGCAGTAAAGGAAAGGACATTTAAAGCACTGATCGGCAGGATAACCGTGAACAAGCGTTTTTTATTCATGGGCACCCTCCTTCCGGGCGGAGATGCTCACGACCTGGTCAATATCCATCACGAATCCAATTTTTCCTCCATGGAGTACGGTCCCGGATGAGATTCCCTTGAGATGCCGGAATTTCTGACCGAGAGACTTGATGACAACCTCTTTCTTCGCGATGATTTCATCGACTAACAGGGCATATTTTTTCTTTTCACTGTTTTCCACAATCACACCCAGCCTCCTTTCCTTTTGTCCGGAACGGAGTGCTTCTTGAACAGAGCGGCCCTCCTTTTCCATCTGCTCCCCTTTGCCGTTTCCCGAATGTTGATCAGTCATAAAAAAGGAATTCAATTCGACCAGGGGAATCATCTCACTGCGGAGGTTGACAACCATGGCTTTTCCGGTCACCGAAGCTACCGAATTGTCGGTGATTTCCAGAGATTCTATTATATTATGAACCGGGATAATCAGGCTGGTAGATGCGGAACGGACAATCATCCCGTCAATAATCGCGGTGGAAAGGGGGAAAACCAGGCCGAATCGTGTGAATTTCCCCTTTTCCGTCTCCACCTCGATCTTTCCTTTTGCCGAGGCAACCACATTCCGGACAATATCCATTCCGACGCCCCTTCCCGAAACAAGGTCCACTTTTTCTGCCGTCGAGAAACCATCTTTATAGATAAGCTTGTACACGTCATTGTCGCTTAAATTTTCCGCCTCACCGGCAGTAATCATCTTCATGGACACGGCTTTTTTCACAATGGCCTCCCGGTCAAGTCCCCGGCCATCGTCTTCTACCGTGATGACGATATTGTTCCCCCGCCTTTCACCTTTAAGGAAAATGCGGGCCGTTTCCGGCTTTCCTTTTGCCAGACGATCTTTTCCGGACTCGATGCCATGGCCGGCGGCGTTCCTCAAAAGGTGAACAAGCGGCTCCTCGAGCCTTTCAACAAGATCCCTGTCAATTTCCAGGTCATCACCCAGCGTTTCAAGATCGATGGACTTGTCGAGTCTGACGGAGAGGTCTCTTAATACCCTTCGCATTTTGGCGAAAAGGTTCTTTACCTTGATTGTACGCAGCTGCATGGCTGCGTTCTGGATTTCACGGGTTATTTTTTTCAACTGGACAACCCTTCTGTCCGACTCATCGAGCTGGTTTTCCGAGATGATAAGCTCACCCACCATGTCAACAAGGAAATTAATCTGGGAAGCCTTGACTTTTATGATGGGGTCGGCAAGTTCTCCCATTACACGTGATTTTTGTTTTTCAAGGGAAGATTCAATATCATCCTGAGAAATATAACTCTGTTCAACAGCGATCTCGCCGAATTTTTTTGTAAAGCTTGATTCCTTCTGGAGTTGAAGTATGGAGACAACATCCGCATCGGTAAGTTTCCCTTCATTCACAAGTATTCCGCCGAGGGATGATTTGACCGCCTGTATTTGCTCCTCGATCAGGTGTTTTAATTCGGTAAGGCTCGTGCTGTCCAAAACAGTGAGGTTCCCCTGCTTGTGGTTCGCCAGTATCTCATTGGCACAATCAATGCCGGCCAATAGAATATCAATAATTTCCCGGCCCACCTCAAGCTCCCCGGAACGCAGCAGATCAAGTATGTTTTCCAGACTATGCGCCAGCTCACCGAATGACGCAAGCCGTAAAAAACCGCTTTCCCCTTTAATGGTATGGAAAATTCTGAACAGGTCGGTAATGGTCGTCCTGTTCCCCGGATCTTTTTCCAGGGAAAGAATCTTATCCTGGGCCGCGATGAGTTTTTCATCCGTTTCCACCAGGAATATCCGGAACGCCTCGGATTTGATGATTGCCTTTTGTTTTTCCCCGGGAAGCGGCTTTTTGCCAGCCGTCTTTGCGGCTGTTTTTTTCTCCTGTTGACCGTCAGTATCCTTGAATTTTTGCCTGTACGTATCAACATGACCGCTTAAAGCCGGCGGGAGAACGGATTTCCCGCCCCGCATCCGTTCTGCGATTACTTTGGTGAACAGATCTATACCTTCCACTATGGCTTCCCTGGAATTACTGATAACCGATCCCTTGGCAAGCTTCCCGAGGATGCCAAGAATTACCGCGGCCAGGGCATTTATAATTTCATCCTTTTCCAATGTTTTCTGAAAAAGTGTTATTTCATCCATGAGACGGTTCACCGCAAGGAGATCGCCTTCCGTATAGTCCAGCGCCAGAAATGAAATATTTTCCAGAATACCCTCGGCTTTTTTCAGATCCATTTTCCTGCCCTCCTGTCCCCTTTATCCACCGTTCAAAGCAATATATTCCCGAACTTTTTCCAACCTGCTGTTGGAAAAAAAGATGAATTCGAGACCGCAAATATAATTTTTCCCGTCTTCTTTCCGGATCCACACAATCCTTCCCAGCAGTTTAACACTCCCGTTCCCCGGGAGTGAGAACGACAGATTTGTGAAATTCCCTTTTTTAAGTACGTTGCGTGTTTCGATGCATATCCCCCCTGAACTTATATTACGTGTTTTTGAATAATTCTCCATATCAAGCGTGACGGCGACTTCAAAGGGTATTCTTTTATGCCTTCGTTTTTCCTTCATATCCATCCTGACCAACGAATAATTTTTAGGTGGCCATTAAAAACATAATTGAACACTGGCAACTGTTTTTTCAGTATACGGATGAATTTACTGAAAGAATGCTGCTTGTTCATATGTGGGAAAAATGATTAGCAGGTTGTAGGCGGTTTCTTACATGTATTTTCTATACATGGTTATACAAGGTTGTTTTCAATTGCATACCGGGTCAGCTCTGCATCGTTCTTCAGACCCAGCTTTTCACACACCCTCGTTTTGTAGGTACTCACCGTCTTCACACTCAGGTTGAGTGAATCACCGATTTTTGACAGGGGTATTCCCTTCGCTATCATACAAAAAACCTCGTATTCACGGTTACTCAGGTTTTCATGGGGCTTTGAGCCGGGTTCCCGTGAAATGTAATCCGCAAGGTTCCCGGCCACCTTGGAGGAAACGTATTTTTCCCCCATGCTGACCCTCTTGATCGCATCGATAAGTTCTTCAGGCGGACTGGATTTGGCGATATAGCCTTTGCATCCCGTTTTAAACGCCCGGACCGCATACTGCTCCTCTTCATGCATACTCAAAATAATGATGGGGAGGTCCCTCCTTACGGTGTGTATCTCGGTGATCAGGTCCAGTCCGCTCCTTCCCGGCATTGAGATATCAAGAAGCAGAACGTGCACACGTTCTTTTCCTGAAAGTATCTGTATCAATTCCGAACCATCGCGCGCTTCCTGGATAATCCGTATACCGGATGTGGTCTCGAGTATACTCTTTATTCCCTTGCGGAACATTTCATGGTCATCCGCAATCACGACATTTATCATTCCATATCCTTCCCGAAAGGAATCCTGATCCGGATAGAAGTGCCCTTGATTCCCTCACTCGAACCGATTCCGAATTCCGCATCCAAAAGGGCAGCCCGTTCCCTCATACCGAGAATTCCTATGGAATTGATATCCGTCGTTTTATTTGGTTCTATACCTTTTCCATTGTCCGTTATTGTGATTTCAAGTAAATTATTTTTTTTACTGGCAGACAGGTTAATCTCTGTTGCCCTGGCATGTCTGTACACATTGGTGAACGCTTCCTGAATTATCCTGTAAAGGGCAATCGATTCTTCGTTGGTGAATTTGGGAAAAGCCCTTTCCATATCATGAAGACACCGTATACCGGTTTGCTCTTCAAAATGCCCTATAAAGAAAAGGAGGGCTTCCTCAAGACCAAGGTCGTAGAGCATGGGAGGCCTGATTTCCAGTGATATCTTTTGAATGGCTTCCAGAATTCCGTCCAGCTTTCCTTTGACCTTATCCAGTATTTCCGTCCCTTCCTTTCCCTGTTCCAGCGCTTTTTCAAACAAATAAATATCCATTTTTGCTGTCGTAACCTCGTGCCCTATATCATCATGCAGGTTCCTCGCAATACGTATGCGCTCTTCCTCCCTGACGGATAAAAGCTGGGCGGTAAGTTTTTTTAGCTCCTGTTCCCGCTTGACAAGCGCCCCTTCCATGACCTTACGCTGCGTAATATCCGTGACCCCGGCTATCGCCCCTGCGAATTCACCCTGCTCGTTATAAACAGGACCTGCCTGAAGCAGGGCATACACCCTTTTGCCGTCTTTACGCAGGAATTCAAATTCATGCTGTTCAGATATACCCTGTGTACGCCGTTCGAACAATTTTTTTGCCATCCTTACTCCATCATCATCCATGAAAGAGAACAAGTGCCTGCCTGTCATTTCCTCTTCGGTATATCCAAGGAGTTCGGCCATAAAAGGATTTACGAATGTCGTATACGCGTTCTTGTCGATAGCCCAAATTCCCTCCTGCACCATATTGACCAGGTCTCTGTATTTCTTTTCACTCTGCCTGACCCGGTATTCAGCCTTCCGGCGCTCGGTGATGTCATTCGAAATACTCATCAGGATATAACCCTTTTCCGTCCTTATGGAAGTTACCCTTCCCTCAATCACGGTCACAGACCCGTCCGCATGTATATATTCCCTTTCAAGCAGCACATTATTAAATTGGGATATGCCTGCCCGCAGGTATTCTTTTATCATCCCTTCCACAATATCGGGATTAATTTGTTTCCCCTCATTCCTCGGGAGCATTTGCAGCTGTATTTCCCAAAAAAGATTTCCCAGGGCTTTATCAGAGGGAATCCCGGTCTGTTTTTCAATGGCCTTGTTCCAGGCAATCACCACGCCACTTTCATCAACAAGGATTATTCCTTCGGCCGCGTACTCGATAACACTCCGCAGACGTTGTTCGCTTTCCACAAGTTCCTGTTCCAGCCGTTTTTTTTCGGTCACGTTATCAAATACGGCCACGATCTCGCCGGTGGGCAGCCTGTAGACGAAATTCTCGTACCAGCCTTCAAGACGGTTATCCTTATATCGGCGGACGGGGAATTGCTCGGGAGTTCCGGTAGACCAGACACGTTTAAACACTTCAAAGAGACCGAATTCAACGATACCGGAACGCGCTTCCAGCACGCTTCTTCCAATCAAGTCCTCCCTTGTCTCTTTATCTATGCGTTCCCCGGCCTTGTTGAAATCCTTGAACACGAAATCCTTTCCGTTTTCCCTGGCTTCGTATATGGCAACGCCGGATGAAATATTTTCGAAGAGTTCGCGGTAGCGAATTTCACTGGTTTTAAGCGCTTCCTCGATTTTTTTCCGGCGGGTTATTTCAATCGCATACATCCTGACCCGGTCTATCGTTTTAATGTACTCGAACGCAGAATAGAATACGCGTTTACCGACCTCAATATCCCTGTAAACAGGGACTCCCTTGGCCGCCACGGTATCGGCGATAAGCTTAATCGGGTCCTCTCCGAAATACAGCAATGGTTCCCATAAATCCTCTTCCGCCAACATCTTTTTCGCGGCCGGGTTGACATAGGTCAACTCGGCATTCAATGTAACCTCGATAACAGGGTTGGGGTCCATTTCCGGAAATGTCGAGATATGGCTGATCCGGGCTTCGTTGGCCCTTTGGTCCGTGACATCTTCACCGGAACTGAGTATGCCTTCAATTTTACCCTCCGCATTGGTAAAAACCGAATTAAGCCACCTGATCAACCTTTGACGGCCATCCCTGGCAAGAATTGTATTTTCATGCGTTCTAACCGGTTCCGCTTCACCGGATATTATCATGCTGAAAACCTTTCTCATCTCTTTTCTGGCCTTCCCGGGTAAGAAATGAGAAAACCAGTTCATTCCTATTACCTCTTCCCTCGAGTAACCCAGAACTTCACATCCTTTTCTGTTCATCAATGTTACATTCCCGTTCTTATCCAGGGCAATAATTATACTTTCCGCGATATCCAGGAAATATCCGGCCCTTTTTTTCTCCCTTTCAATCGAAAGCTCCAGTTCTTTCTGCCCTGAAACATCCCTGTTGCTGCCTCGATGACCCAAAAACACCCCATCAGGACTGAACACCGGCTGACACCTGTGGCTGAGCCACCCCACTTTTTTTGTTTTAGTAATGATCTTGAAGTCACCGTCAAAGCATGAATCCGGATTTCGCCGTGAAGAGAGATGGCGGAGGATCTCATCAGAGTTTTCCGGGTGAACAATTCTTTTCAACAGTTTGGCGTCTTTATAAAATTCATCCGGCGTGTATCCTGTAATGCGTTCACAGGAAGGCGATATATAGATGAATTTTCCCTCGGGGCTGATCCAGTACTCCCAGTCATACGTAAAATCGGCGACAATTCTGTACAGCTCCCTGCTCTCTTCCAAATCCTTTTCGATTTTTCGCCGTTTCGTTATATCTATGAAAATATGCATGTAAAGATCATCATTTACGGGAATCCAATAGGCGTCCCAGACGATGCCGGCATTCTCAACTTCGACATGTTGCCGTTGATTGGAATCCCAAAGTTTATCGGCAAGGCACCACCAGCAGGGTTCTTTATATTTTGCCATGGATTTATGACAGCTGTGCCCCAGGACGGCACCCATATCAACAGCGGCCTTATTGCATGCCACAAGTTCCCTCGTTCCCTTTTTTAAAAGAACACACGGGTAGGGCATGCTGTCCAATAAAATCTGGTTTAGTTCACAGGGGCTGTTCTCCTGTTGTTCCGTCATATCCCGTTTTTTTTTCACCATTGTCCATGAGACCTCTTTTACAGTTTTGTACCGGTCTTCATAAAATACGGCATTTTATTTGCCAAATGATAATTAATCATAGGTTTTTAAGGGAAAATGTCAAGGATTTCGATTTTTTTATTCCGGCAGACAGGCTACTGCCGGTACTCTTTTACCTTCTGGGCCAGCTGGTACAGTTTGTTTTCAATTATCCCGTTCAGGGAATCCTTCGGGTACTGGTTGTTTTTATTAAGCGTACCAACCTTTGTGCCGGTCAGTATCCCGAGCCCTTCGTCGATGGTCGATACGGCATAGATATGGAAACGGCCTTTTCTCACCTCCGCCACCACTTCATCGTTTAAAATCAGGTTCTTGATGTTCTGGGCCGGGATGACGACCCCCTGTTTACCGGTCAATTTTTTCGCCTTGCAGATCTTGAAAAAGGATTCCACCTTTTCCGTAACACCGCCTATGGGCTGTATTTCGCCCAGCTGGTTGACGCTGCCGGTCACCGCCAGGTCCTGCCTGAGAGGCACGCCGGCAATGGAAGACAACAGGGCATATACCTCCGCCGACGAGGCGGAATCACCGTCAATGGCGGAGTAATTCTGTTCAAAACAAATGGTGGCCGTAATGGAAAGCGGGAATTTGCTCGAATACCGGCTTCTTAAAAGTCCCTCCAGAATGAGCATGCCCTTGTCATGAAATTCACCGGAAAGCCCGGCCTCACGCTCTATGTTCACGATCCCGTCTTCACCCGGGGAAATGCGGGCCGTTATGAGTGTCGGCTTGCCGAAGGCGTAATACCCCCTGTCCAGTACGGCGAGGCCGTTTATTTTGCCGACCGCGCTGCCGGTGACGGCCAAGAGTATATCGCCCGCCACGATCATTTCATCGATTTTTTCCTCAGGCATGTTGACAAGGTAATTTTTCTCGTCAATGGCGCGTTTAACGACCTTTCCGTCTATGACCTTCTTATTCATGCGGGCGGCCCAGTAATCCGCCTCCCTCAGGATATCGGCAATCTGGGAAAACCGGGTGGAAAGGGAATCCTTCCTGTCGGCAATCCGGACGGAATACTCTATCACCTTGGCTATCCCCGAGGGGTTGATTTTTTTTATGCCGTCGTTTTCAACAATCCGCTTGATAAAGCCGATGTAATTTTTCATACTCGCCCTGTTTCGCCGGATTATGGAATCGAACTCGGCGGATACCTTGAAAAGCTTTTGAAAGTCCTCATCGATGGAATAGAGAATGTCGTACAGGTTGGGATTCCCTATTACAATGACCTTGACATCGATGTCGACGGCTTCCGGTTTGATGACGCTCCCGGGTATCATGAAAGAAGGTTCGCCGGGCTGAATTTCAACCTTTCCCGTCAACAGGCTGTTTTTAAGCGCCTGCCACGCGGATTCTTCCCTCAATATGTCTTCCGCCTTTAAAATAAGGAATCCGCCTGTAGCGTGGATGAGGGAACCGGCTACGATATTCATGAAATTGTTTTTCTGGACACCCCTCACCATTTTTGACTCAATGACGCCGAACAAATTGGAATAGCTCGGATGGTTTTCAAAAATGACGGGAACACTGTCCGTATCGGAACTGTCCACGGCCACATTCACACCGTAACGGAGGAACGACATCTCGCCGTTTTCTTCGGGCGTTTCGGTAAACAGGTAAATATGGCTATTAATGTCACGGCTGAGCTCCTCGAGATAGCATTTTACGCGTTCCTCGGGATACCTGGTACTGATGGACTCCACCTCGGATTCGACGATGGGCATAATGGCTTTCATGCTTATCTCATGGTAGTCGCCTTCCATCTCCTGCCTGAACATGCGGAGGTCCTTGAAGACCTTTTTCATTTCATCCATGTACAGGTAATACTTTTCCCGCATTGTATTCCAGTACTTTTCATCGATTTCCCCGGTATTTACCAGCGCCTGCAGGTCGTCAAAATCTACGGCCTGGCCCTTATGAACGGGAAGGATGTCGGTTACCTGGTTTTCCCCCTCTCCCAGCTGTACAATCTGGAATCCTTCCTTTGCCAGGCGTGTTTCAAATGCGGTGAGAACCTTGTTCTCCCGCATTTCCACATTGCGGAACAGTTTTTCCTTCTGGTTCTGGAAACGCTTGCTTTTTAACTTGGTCTTGATGGACGCTTTCAGGTTTTCGACAAGCTTATGAAGATCTTTCTTGAACAGCTTTGCCTTGCCCGGCGGGAAATACAAAACCGTCGGCCTGTCCGGTTTCCGGAAATTATAGACAAAAACAATGTCCTTGAGTTTATTGACTTTCGGCTTGTAGTTTTTAAGTATCCGCGTGATGGCAGTGCGCTTCCCCGTGCCGGAAAAGCCGGTTACAAATATATTGTAGCCCTTGGCGTCTATTTCCGTACCGAGTTGAAGCGCCTGCAGGGCCCTCGGCTGGCCTATTATTTCAAACGTTGCCGGTATTCCCCTGTCAAGACCGACTATTTCCTCTTCGGTTATCCTTATACCGACATCATCCGCCTTTAACCTGAAAGTTTTTTTCGCCACTTACTTGCCTTTAATCTGCTTTACCAGTTCGGGAACAACCTCGAACAGGTCGCCGACGATCCCGTAATGCGCCACGTCGAAAATGGGGGCATTCGGATCGTTGTTGATCGCTATGATGATATCCGATGATTTCATGCCGGCAAGATGCTGGATGGCACCGGATATGCCGCAGGCAATGTATATCTTGGGATTGACCGTTTTCCCGGTCTGGCCAACCTGGTGCGAATAGGGTATCCAGTCCGCGTCTACCGCGGCCCTGGAAGCGCCGACAGCGCCGCCTAACGCCTGCGCCAGTTCCTCGATCAGTTTGAAGTTCTTCGGATCTCTCAATCCCCTGCCGCCCGAAACGATGAAATCGGCATCGGCTATGTTCACAGTATTCGTATCTTCCTTGACGAATTCAAGCACTTCCACCTGCGAATCGGGAATATCAATGTAATCCATCTCCACAATTTTACCTTCATGGCCGTCATCCGCCTTTTTCGCGGGTTTCATCACCTTGTGCCTGACGGTTGCCATCTGCGGCCTGTGGTTTTTGCAGAGAATGGTGGCCATGATGTTACCGCCGAACGCAGGACGCGTCTGTTTCAGTATCATCGCCTCGGGATCCATCTCCAGTTCCGTGCAGTCGGCCGTCAACCCGGTTAAAAGCCGGGCCGCCACGCGCGGCAGGAGTGAACGGCCCATGACCGTGCCGCCTCCCAGAAAAATCTCCGGTTTTTTTTCAAGCAGGATATCCGTTACCAATGAGGCATGCACATCCTCGGCAAAATCATCGATCTTGGGATTGTCGATCATCCAGACCTCGTCCACACCGTACGAAATGATTTCCCCGGCCATGTGTTTTACGTTCTTGCCTACCAGAATGGCGGATAATTTCTTGTTCAGGGTTTTCTGCAGAACTTTCGCCGCGCCGATAATCTCGGGAACAATGGAAGAAAGTCTGTCATGCCTGTGTTCCGCCAGAACAGCGATGCCTGAATAGGCAGCCACCTTCTGCCCTGAAAAAGTGGTCCGTGTTATGACGATGGCCTGGTACCTCTTGCAGGCATCCACGCATGCGCCGCAGAGGGTGCATTTTTCATTAATAACCGCCTTTTTGTCGACCAGTGATATGGCAACATAGGGACAGGCCTTTATACAGAGACCGCATCCCACGCATTTTTCAACTATTACTTTTATATCATTCATTCTATTTGCCCCCGCCCCTCTTGATAGGGATGCCGCCTTTAACCAGCTCATCCAGCAATTCGCTCACCGTATCCCTGGTTTCTCCCTGGAAAATTTTCCCTCCCTTGGGCTTGGGCGGCGTGAAGATTTTCGTGACCCATGTGGGAGAACCGGACAGCCCTATCCGTTCCTTGTCAATATCAAGATCCGCCGCTGTCCAGACCTTCATTTCCTTGCTCTTTGCGCGCATTTTCCCCTTCAACGAAGGCATTCTCGGTTCATTGATCTCCTTGACCACGGTCAACACGGCCGGCAGCTTGACCTTCAGCCGTACGTACCCGTCTTCCAGAAGCCTTTGAACGGTCATGTAGCCATTGCCATCAATTTCTTCGATTTTCCTGACGTCGGTGATATGCGGTAAACCCAGGTTTTCGGCCACACCCGGCCCTACCTGTCCCGTATCACCGTCGATAGCCTGTTTACCCATCAAAACGACATCGGCACCTTCCAGGTTATTAATACCGGCGGCCAGTGTATAGGCCGTGGCAAGCGTATCCGCCCCGGCAAAAGCCCTGTCCGAAAGGAGGTAAATTTCGTCAACTCCCAGGCTTACCGATTCCCTCAGGGCGCTTTCCACCTGGGGGGGGCCCATGGAAAGGGCGGTGACCGTGCCCTCGTATTTTTCCTTCAACCGGACCGCTTCTTCAATAGCGTACATGTCAAACGGATTGATAATCGACTCGACACCCTCCCGGACCAGCGTATTCGTTTCCGGATTTATTTTAACATTCGTCGTATCCGGTACCTGTTTAATGCAAACAATAATCTTCACTCACTCAATCCTTTCTCCTGACACTTTCCTTTATTAACTGAAGGGCGATAACTTCCCTCTGGATCTGGTTGGTGCCTTCGTAGATCTGCGTTATTTTGGCATCCCGCATCATTTTTTCAACGGGGTATTCCTTCATGTATCCATAGCCCCCGAATACCTGGACGGCGTCCGTTGTAACTTTCATGGCCGTATCGGAAGCAAACAGCTTTGCCATGGACGATATTTTCGCCACGTTTTTTTCACCGCCGTCGATCGTTTTAGCCGCCTGGAGCGTAAGGGCCCTCGCCGCCTCAACCTGCGTGGCCATATCGGCGAGCATGAACTGGACGCCCTGGAAGTTGGAAATGGGCTGGCCCTTCTGGTATCTCTCACGGGAATAGGCAACCGCTTTATCCAATGCCCCCTGGGCAATACCGACAGCCTGCGCCGCCACTCCCGGACGTGACTGGTCAAATGTCTTCATGGCCACGAGAAAACCCTGGCCTTCCCTGCCCAGAAGATTTTCCTTGGGAACCTTGCAGTCCTGGAAAATCAGCTCCCGGGTTGCCGAAGCACGGATACCCATCTTGTTTTCTTTTTTACCTCCCTCAAAACCGGGCGTCCCCTTTTCCACCAGGATGGCGGAAGAACCGCGCGCGCCGCGGGAAGGATCGGTTATGCAGATGACGGTATTGATAAACGCCTCTCCGCCGTTTGTAATCCATTGTTTTGTTCCATTGAGAACATAATGGTCACCGTCAAGTTTGGCCTGTGTTTTGATGGCCGCCGCATCACTGCCGGCATCCGGTTCGGTCAATGCAAAGGCGGCAATAATTTCACCGGTAGCCAGCCGGGGCAGGTATTTCTTCTTCTGCTCATCATTACCGAAAAGAATGATGGGTATGGTCCCCAGGGCGCTCGCCGCATAAGAAAGGGCAATACCGCCGCAGGCACTGGAAAGCTCTTCGACAACGAGACACATCTCAAAAACACCGCCGCCCAATCCGCCGTATTCTTCAGGAATGAACACACCGAACAGGTCGGACTGCCCGAGAATCTTGACAATCTCCCAGGGGAAAGACTGACTTTCATCATATTCCAGAGCAAGCGGCTCGATTTTCTCTTTGGCAATTTTACGTGCTAAATTTTGGATCTCTTTTTGTTCTTCGTTAAGAAAATAATTCACGATTATTCTCCTCCATTTCAGTTTTGATTGGCTGTAAAAAAGCACTTTTACAGTTTTTTTGATTTTGTCCGTATAATAGTAAGACTATTCTTTTATTGTCAAGGGGTTTATGAACCTGTATTGCCTATCTATATCAAAAAACGGTATATTACACTGATGCAGCTTGCTGAATTCGATAAATTCATGAAGGAACTCCTTTTAATAGAAGGAATTGGAGAAATTGACGCCTCCTTGAACGGCCTCCAGGTAAGCAGAAAAAACCATGAACTGAAGAAAATCGCGTTTGCCGTAGATGCTTCAATGGAAAGCTTCAAAAGGGCAAAAAACGAGGGGGCGGACCTTCTTTTTGTTCATCACGGGCTATTATGGAAGAAACAGCAGGCTGTCACGGGAAATTTCTACCACCGCCTCGCTTTTCTCATCCAAAATGACCTGGCCTTGTACGCGGTGCACCTGCCCCTGGACCTCCATCCCGATCTGGGGAACAATATAGGGATAGCGCGGGCCCTTTCCCTGGGTGAAATAGAACCTTTTGGCCAGCACAACGGTATTAAAATAGGATTCAAGGGCAGATTCCCTGCCGGCAAAAGACTTGAAGAGATCGTTGATTTACTTTATGGTAGAAGCCGGCAATCGGGTGTACACACCCTGCCTTTCGGTTCGGAACTTATCCGGACCGTGGGCATTGTTTCAGGCGGTGACAGCAAATCCGCCCTCCAGGCAATCGGGGAAGGACTGGACCTGTTTATTACGGGGGACGCGTCCCATGAAATTTACCATGACTGCCTTGAAGCGGGTCTGAACGTCCTTTTCGGCGGCCATTATCTTACCGAGGTGTGGGGAATAAAGCAGGTAGCGGAGAAAACGAAAAAAGAAACGGATCTGGAAACCGTTGTTATCGATATACCGACGGGATTATAACGGTACTGTAAATCCGAAAAGGCAAACTCCTCTCGTACAGGATACGGCGGAGCAAGGACAAAGGAGTGATAAATTTGGAAAACATGGAACAAGCTAAATTGGATATTAAAAAATTACAGGGAAAGATATTGCCGTTCTCCCTCACAATAGCCGTCTTTGTGATAGACCAGCTTTCAAAGGCAATCATAGCCTCCCAGGTAAAATTATATGAGACCATAGACGTACTCGGAGATTTCTTCCGGATAACCCATGTGAGAAACAGGGCCATGGCCTTCAGCATCGGCAAGGATTTACCGGGAGTCATGCAATTCATTCTATTTATTATATTGCCCCCCATTCTTATCGTTGGATTGTTTATTTTCTATTTTACGTCCTCGATGACGAAACTTCAAAGGTGGTGCATTGCGGGAATAATCGGCGGCGGTTTGGGCAACCTCTTCGACAGGTTTTTCAGGCCGGAAGGTGTGGTCGATTTCCTGGATTTCAAATTCTACGGCCTTTTCGGATGGGAAAGATGGCCCACATTCAACATCGCCGATTCCACGGTAGTCGTGCTGGGCATTTTATTGTTTCTGACACTGCTGTTCGGCGGAAATAAAGTAAAAAAGGAGATTACCCAATGAATAAAAAACTTAACACGGCTTTATTTATAATAGGTGCAACCGTTGGGAACATCCTGGTCTTTGTATTAATTACCGTGCTCTGGGTGGTAATCATAGGATATTCATTTAAGCCGTTCCTGGAAGGAAATGGAACCCTGCAAAGCATATTCCAGGTGCTGGTGAGCCTTTCATGGGTGGTGGGACTGATTGGCAGTTACATCGTGTACAACCGGGTTGCGAAAATCATGAATGAAAAAATAGACATGGAGAAATATTTTCATCCCATTAACCTGCCGTTCTTCAACAGGAAAAACAGCGGACCGAAACAGTAAATTGGCGAATATCTTTTAAAAAATTTCAGGAGTGCTGAATATATATTCAAGGCACCTCTAAAAACCTTTAAAAAATCGGCGTTTTTAGAGGTGCACTTCATATATTCCATAAAAAAATGGTTTATTCAATACTATCATTTATCTTATTCGGCAGCTCAGTTTCTTGATGCTCGTTTACTTTTCCAGCAGGGCTCGTAATTAATAATCCACTTCTTTCGAAGTATTCATATTTTTTAAAAACAAATAGAAATAGCAGACCGGGGAAAATAATCAAGGAATAAATCCATTTGAAAATAACCATTGACGGGTTATAATATTCTGAAAAGTCAATGAATGTTGAATAAAATTTAGATAAAGGCCAAATAAGGTTAATTGTAATAAAATCCGCTGAAACCATAAATCGTGAATAAATAAAGGTATTGGTTATAGTGGTTATAATGGGCACTATTGTAAATCCTAAAATCACCATAACTAAATAAAACACAATAGAACCGACAATACCTGCCATATGATCTATAATAATTTTCCTCAGGAAAAATACAAAAGATGATAATACAAATGCCACTGCAACCCAACTGGTTATATTCATTCCCGTTAAAGAGGATAATAGTTCTTGTTCAATCAATGAATTGTTTGTTGCATATATAAAATGTACCAGTATAAAAGATGACAAGGTTAATATAAATAATATGGATGTGATTGACCGGGCTATTGTTTTTTTCGTTTTGAAATTTCCGAGTCTTCTTGTTTAGTTTCCCAGAATTTTTGAAAATACAGTGCGATAATAATAAAAAATGCACAAGTGATGATGAAGCTGAGTAGGTGTTTTGAATAACTCTCGAGTAAATTACGGAATATTTCGTTTAAATCAATACCTCTACTGAATATGTTATAATTCTGCGGATGAATATAGTTAAATACGGCCTGCACTCCGGAAATCGCCATTATTATGACTATATAATATTCATACAAGCGAATGGATATAATGCCACCAATGATGAAAAATGCTATGCTGTATAGTAAACCATAATTAAACTCAATACCAAAAGCGAGAGAAATAGATACAGCTACCACAGCTGTAAAAAATCCAGATATTAAAAAAACAAACAATTTCTGTAAGGGCCAGGCAATCGCCCCTCCTATAATTCCTCCAATAAAAAAGCCGATAAGAGTAAAAGATAAGGTATTTAACGAATCACCGCGGCCTAGCCCAAGAAAGAAAAATATCCCCAAACCGATTAATCCAAATATCAAGAAACCCAATAATATAATATATGCCTTAAATATTCTTAAGCCCCAGAGAATCATTGATAAACCTACCAATAGGTAGATTAGATTTAAAATTTTATAAAGTATATGTCCATTCATCAATTTCTCCGCACCTTAAGCTGATAATAGAATATAAAATGGACATATTATTATTGTCAAGAAAAAAGTAGCTATTCAGGTTATTTTCAAATCAAAAACCACAATCAGGTAAACTTGTTGTTTAAAATTATGGATCAAAATAAACACATTCACTTTTCATCCATGTTGGGCAAAGATTATAAAAGAGCCAATATGGAATGAATTATCTACTTGCCACAACTATATGAGAATCAACGATAATTTATCTAGTAATTCACGATAATTTCGAACAGGCCGGTGATGACTGTCTGGTTAAAAAAATTGGCGCCTTCAGAATCCCAGAGATGGAAGATGGGCCAGAGCGCATGCGCGGACAAGCATAAGCCCAGGTTATCGGCGAATTGATAACTTGCCGATATGCCCGTATCCGGCATGATGAAGCGAAAGGCACCGAAAAAGTATCCATAAAAATCAGGGTAAAGGGGATCATACGCAGGAGCAAGAGAAACGGGTATCCTGACCAGCAGGGCCGCGCCTGCTTCGAGACCGAGTTTCCATTTGGGGTTCATTGTCAGGGTGTAAACGTAGGTCAGGCTGCCTATACACCCGGTGACAAGCATTTCCCTGTTTTCTTCTTCCGAAGGCACGGCCTCCACCCCCGACCAGTTATAATAGGCACCCCAGAGGGTGACCCGGGTATTCAGCGAATTGCTGCCATCTATGGTAAAAACCGGAAACGAAACGGTAAGGGCCGGGACGATTCCCGTTATCCCGTTCAATGGGTCAAAATTAAGAATGGCGACAATACCCCCGCCCACATTGATGTTCCCTGTTCCGAAAACCGTGACCGGGCAGATTAATATGAGTAAAACCGTATAAAAAACCAAATATTTTTTCACATGAACCTCATACATAATAGAATATAATGCATTTTTCCAAGAATACAAGCCAAAAAACCGCGATAACTTTATACTCCGGTATGGTTTTCCCTGAAACGGATTGGGCCGTGAAAGGTATAGTATAGCAGGAGGAGTATAGAACTTAACCCCCTTCAATTTATATTGAACGCCGTCCCTGTCGTCATCTACCCCCGGAGGGATGGCGTTCTTTTATTTTTTTGCCGGCAGACAACCTTTTAAACAAATCCTTAAAAACAATAATGACTTATTTTTCGTCTAAAAAGAATGTAAATTCATTTTTTCATTGCTTATAATATCAGCAAGGAGTAATGCCATGATTAATAAACGAGTCCTTTATTTTTTCCTGGCTTCAATGGCGCTGGTTTTGGACCCCCTTTCGGCTGAAGAGGGATTGCCGACTTCTTTGAGCATCACAATCAACAAACCCGGCCTGAAGTCTGATCCCGAAGTGTACCTGGCCAGGGGCAATCTGGCACCCCTGGTCTCGGCCAGTTCCAAAAATCCCAGCAAGGATTTGAGAAAGGCTTTCGATACACAGCTCAAAAAAGTCAAGGATGGCAAGGGTGAAATAACCTATAAGGAAACAGTCGCGGATCCGGAGACAGGTAAAAAGAAAACGAATAATGTGGCCGTGGAAGTGGAAATGATCCACTTCAGTAACGGCACGGCGGAACTTGATTTCTCCGGTCCCGAAATCTGGTCATACCAGCTTGTTTTCATAGCAAAAAAATCGGGTTATTATCTAGAGAAAACAACGGACGGCGCCATCTATATCCTGCGGCTGGCGGATTACATGCAGTACTCGACAGGAGCGGCAAACAAGCCCCTCACCATCAACGTGAGGGAAAACGAAATGCGTGAATTAGGCGAACAGCCGGATGGTGTCACCGTGATATTCCAGTCGAGTGCCTTTATAAAATCCCTCACACCAAAATTCAAAACAGAAAAATGGCCGAACAAGAAGCTGAAAAGAAAAACAAGGCTGATCCTGGGTAAAAAGGAGGGAATAGAGGAATGGTATTACAAGAATGGAAAACTCGAGAAGCAGGTACCCTACCATAACGATGAAATGAAATTCGACACCAAGGAGTACGGGCCTTATATGGAATATGTCTACAATACCAGGGGGATTAAACAACAGGTATATTCATCGACAGACATCGGATTGGAAACCCTCGAATTTACATTTTTCCGCAAGGGCGGCAAGGAATGGGAACACGGCACAATCGACAACGGCAGCATCACGAAAAACATCATCCATTGCCTTGATTCCTACAATAAGGAAATGGGCAGTCTGACCCTCACATCAGGCGGCAAATACGTGTGGAACGGAATCGGCACATATCAGAAGGCCGTGACGGTTATCACACGTAAAGAGGAACCCCGGCTGGGGTACATAACGGCAATCAAGCTTGAAATGCCAGGCGGCAAGGCATACGCCTTTTCATATGACGACGACGGCTTTATCTCGCGCGTGACGCAATATGAAAACGATAAACCCGTCCTGGACGAGTCTTTGCTCAATGGGAAAAGAAACGGGGTCACGAAATACTACAAGCCGGCCGGTGTAATAGTTCAGGATGAAATGTATAAAAACGGAGTGAAAAGCGGTTACGCCCATTTCTACTACGAAAACGGTAAAACCAGCATGAAGATTTCGTATAAGGCGGATATGGAAGAAGGTCTGTCCTACGGCTATTTCGAAAACGGTGCCCTGCAATGGAAGCGCAGTTCAAAGAAAGGGCTTATGCAATGGCAGGAATATTATTACCCCGAAGGGGGTAAATCCCGGAAGGAAACCGTGGTCTGGGGGCAGACAAAGGAAAAGGGGGGAAAGGTCACGGCTTTCGAGAAGCAAAGAAAAAATGAGGAGTTTTACCCGAACGGAAAGAAAAAAAGCATTGAAACATACAAAAACGGCAAGAAAGAGGGAACATTCAGTGAATTCTTTGAAAACGGAAAAACGGCTTCCGTCATGCCCTATAAGAACGATCTCCTTCATGGAAACGTGATTCATTATTATGAAAACGGAAAAATCAAGGATAAAACAACCTATAGTAGCGGCATGGCACAGGGAAAGGCCGTCTACTATAACGAGGCAGAAAAAATTCTTAAAGAGGAATATTTCGACAAGGGAATGACAAAAGGCTGGACCGAATACCAGTATCACGTCAATGGCAAACCGGAATTCAAATTCCCGTATAACGACCAGGGTCAAAAGCACGGCATGGAGGAATGGTACAATGAGAAGGGAAAACTCACCCATAAGCTCAGCTTTACGGAAGGCAGTCAGGAAGGTTATTCCTTCATATATTTCGAAAACGGGAAAATCCAGTATAAAACCCCTTACAAAAACAACCAGATGCACGGAACCATGGAAATTTACGATGAAAAAGGCAAGCTGCTGAAAAAAATCGAATATGAAAACGGGGTTGAGCTGTCCCGCGAGGAAAAACCGGTCACCAAAACGACAAGCTGGCCCAATGGCAAAACGAAAACCAGCACGAAATACGTCGGCGGTAAAAAGGAAGGGACGGAATATTTTTATTATTCCAATGGCAACCTGGAACTGGAAACACCCTACACACAGGGCCTGGCAAACGGTACGGAAAACAAATACTACGAAGACGGCAAACTCCAGAGAACGGCTGTCTACGCCATGGGCAAAAGGGAAGGCACGGAAATCCAGTATTACGAGGACGGCAAAACGGTTATGGCGAAAATACCTTACAAGAACGACAAAATCCACGGCGTGCACGAGCAGTACGGTCCAGACGGCAGCCTGACGGCGAAATATTTTTATACGGACGGCGTGCAAACGGGAAAGGAAATCATACCACAGGTGTTTTATTTTACCGATAACTGGCCCAATGGTAACGTGCGGTCGAAAATTCCCTACCTGAACGCCATGAAACAGGGAACGGAATTGTGGTATTACGAGGACGGCACGAAGCACAAGGAAATACCCTGGGACAAGGACAAGAGGGAAGGAACGGCAATCGAGTACTATCCCAATGGGAAAATCGCCGTGAAGGACGAATACAGGAACAATCTCAGGCACGGAATCTACGAAGAGTATGATGACAGGGGCAACCTTCTCTACAAGGCCAGCTATGAAAACGGGAAACTGATCAAGGTAGAAAAGGAACGTGAAAAGGCGCCCGAGGAAGAAATGGAAAAGGAGGAGATTTCAAGGTAACAGATTGAATGACATCCTTCTGATTTTCAGGTTTTTCATGGAATGACCGACGAAACGGAACCGTGTATAAATTGACATTCGTTCCGGGATTGGATAAAATACGATATTGTAGGTGTCATGAAAAAAAATGTATTCGTATTAGCCATATTGCTTATATTTCTCTTCTCCTGCGGACCGGGCGGAAATAAAAACCATGACAAGGATATGCCGGCCGGAACAAAAATGACTATTTTCGGTTCCGCGTTGAAATACGACCCCACCGTACCCGTCAATAATGGAGAACCTGTCACATTGACATTCTGGACACAGGTTGACCAGGAAATCGTTTATAAATCGATGCTCAAGGATTATATGGCAATCCATCCCAATGTAAACATCGAGATGCTGTCAGCCACGTTCAGTGAACATTTCAACAAGCTGCAGATTGCCCTGGCTTCCGGAATCGGTCCCGACTTTTTTCATGTTCATAATTCTTACAGCGGGGTACTGATACCGCATATGGAACCGTACCCCGAGGAAATATTTCCCTATACCGCCCTCAAGAAAGATTTCAGGCAGGTCCCTTCCCACATTATTAATGGAAACATCTACTTCATAGATACCGGGCTGATGACAAGCTGCATCCTGTACAATAAAAAACATTGGGAAGAAGCCGGCCTCACGGAAAAAGATTACCCGAAAACATGGGACCAGCTGAAACTGGTGGCAAAAAAACTGACCAAATTCGACGCAAAAGGGAAAATGGTAAGAGCGGGATTCAATCCCAATGGAATAGGCTGGGCATTGTTCATGGCAATGAACCTTCAAAAAGGCCAGCGCCTGTTCGAGGTGTTTGACGGGAAAACGCCCATTATCAATACGGCGAGGTCGCGGGAAACCTTGAAGTACATTCTTGACTTTTACCGCGGCTCGAGGGTAACGGACATAAAATTCTCCTGGTATAATGATTCCTTCGGGAAAGGGCAGTCTTCCATGATCTACAGCTGGGGATGGGTTGTCAACTGGATGCAGAATTATTATCCCGATATCCCGTTCGCCTCTTTTCCCCTTCCATCCTGGACCGGGAACCTTCCTCCCGCCTACGACAGAAACAACGGCGAATCATCGATGGGTGTGAGCAAATACTCGGACAAGAAAAAGCAGCTTGTGGCGTTCGATATCATAAAATTTTTCCTGGCAAGCGATCAATACCTTCTGGACCTGGACCTGAGATTCGGCGTGGCCCCAAGCAAACGCTCATTGGATGACAATGAAAAAATCAAAAACAACGAGTTTATCCAGACGTTTACGAAAACTTTTGACAGGACCATCTGGCCCGGGCCTTTCCCCGGGGAATTCGAACAAATTCAGAGGGACCAGCTGATCGACTCCATCGTACTCGATTATACGGGCATTGACAAGGCCATGGCGAATACTGAAAAATTATTGACGGCGACAATGAAGCAGAGTTCCTTTACCTCGCTTGAAAATCAATACCCGTTCATCAACGAGTTTAAATAGGGGACCCCTAAAAACCGATTCTTTATTCCGGGCAACTCTAAAAACCGCGATTATATAAAAATTTTTATTCGGCAAGCTGGCAAATATAGTGGTTTTTAAAGCTGCTATAATCACGAACAGCACAGATTTTTACAGAATAATTCCTGCAGGCCCGACACGATTATATCCGCCTTCGGGAGAACCTCGGGTTTTCCGATTCCCACGGCATACATTCCCGCCCTCTTGGCCGCCTCGATCCCGGCCTCCGCGTCTTCAAACACGACACATTCAGCGGGATCGCCTTTGAGAAGTTTTGCGGCTGTCAGGAAAACCTCCGGATCGGGCTTGGTGTGGCTGACCATTTTCCCGTCTACAACCACATCGAATACGGAAGACAGGTTCAGCTTGTCAAGGATCTTTCTCGCGTTTTTACTGGCGGACCCCAGGGCCGTTTTCAATCCCCGGGCCTTGAGCGACCGGACATATTCCTCCGCGCCTGGAAGTATTTCAGCAGGCGTCATGCTGTCTATGTATTCAAGATACCACTGGTTTTTTTTATCGGCCATTACCGTCTTTTCCACTTCCGTACACTGAAGGCCGCCGATCTCCAGAAGAATATCCAGCGACTGCATCCGGCTCACTCCTTTAAGGCGCTCATTATCGGACTCGGAAAAGTCGAACCCCAGTGTTTTGGCGAGTTTTTTCCATGCCAGGTAGTGATATTTCGCCGTATCGACAATAACACCGTCAAGATCAAAAATGGCGAATTTTTTCGTGTTAATCATAATGCCCTCCTTTTACTCAACGCAATTGAAATTTTTTTTCCCCCGGAAAGTGCATGTATGGTATTACAGACATTCACGGTTAACCCTTCTGGTTCACCTTCAATCGTATTAATTTCCACATTATCCCTTGTGATCCGCAACCGGAGTTTAACCCCGTTCACCATCATTGGGAAACTGACGAATTCCCAGGCAGCGGGCAGCCTCGGGTTGACGGACAGTTCTTTCCCCGAATAGCTAATACCGCAAAAGCCCATCGCAAAGGACATCCATGCCCCGCCGTTAGCCGCGGGGTGGGTGCCGCCTATGTACAGGTCGCCGACATACTGTTTTGATTTTCCCGTCAGGTCAATCATTGCGGTTTTCAGAAAATATTCATAGGCATAATCACGGAAACCCGTCTCCGATGCTATCAGGGAATACGCGCAGGCGCTTAAGCTGGAGCCATGCTCCGTTCTCGGTTCATAATATTCCCAGTTTTTCCTCTTTATTGAGAAAGGGAACTTCTCCCCAAACAGCACCATTACCAGGACCACGTCGGCCTGTTTGATGACCCGTGTGGCTGTGGCAAGGCCATTGCCGCCGCCCAGATATTCGTATTCATGTAATTTCTGCTCAAGGAGTTCCTCCACGGTAATTTCCTTGAGCCTGAAATACCCGTCAAACTGGGGTATGACGCCCGTTTTCTCATCGGGATTCGGCTGGTATAATTTATCACGGATTTCCCGTATCAGCCCCAGGTCTTCGACGAAATTCAACCTGCCCATTAAACTTTTCAGAAACCCGGGATTTTTACCCTGTAATAATTCGTAAATCCAAAGGCAGACATCCAGGGTATGAGCGGCCATCATATTGGTGAAAGCATTGTTATTCACCCTTTCATGATATTCATCCGGTCCCGTTACATCCAGGAATTCGTATCGCCGCCTGTATGGGCTGTAATAAACAAACGAAGCGAAAAACCGCGCGCACTCGAAAACGACTTCCGCCATACCGTCGTAAAACACGGAGTCGTCACCGGTTACTTCATAATATTTCCAGGCGGCATAAACAACATCACCGCTGATGTGTATCTGTTTATCCCTGAAATAAGTCCGCATGGGCCTGTTCGTAAATACGTCTGTTACATTGAAGAGGGTGCAGGCGTCATCTCCCGTATCCTGGCTTTCCCAGGCATAAAAGGCCCCCTTATACCCGTATTCGGCCGCTTTTCTCCTGGCGCCGTCCAGTGTATGAAAACGGTACATTAAAAGGTTCCGGGCAACGGAAGGAAAGGAATAGATAAAAAAGGGCAACATGAAAATTTCCGTATCCCAGAATATGCCCCCCTTGTATACCTGTCCCGAAAGTCCTCTTGCCGGTATGGATACCCTGCCGGAATGCTCGGGCATAACGGCTAAAAGATGATAAAGGCTGTAGCGCAGGGCAAGCTGTGCCGTCTCGTCCCCTTCGATGGTCACATCGCATTGTTCCCATCTCTTCTTCCATTTTATGGAGTGGTCTTCCAAGACCGCGTCAAATCCTTTTGTCATGGCTGACCGGCAGGTAGCCAGACTCTTCTTTGACGGTTCTGCGTCCTCCATCCCGGTGTGAACAGCCGCGAATTTATACAGTGTATATTCCTTTCCCGCTTCCGCCTTGAAGTTTATCTGCCGGGTTATCCTGTTTTTTTCTTTAATGCACCTTGATTCGCCGCAGGGGAAAACGGACAACACTGCCACGCTCAATGCCACCCTGTTTTCATTGGTAACGGCGGACATTTCCAGAAGGCCGCGTTTCTCCGAGCACTTGACTTCGGCAAGATGGGGGCCGTTTATATCCCATACATCACCGTCTATCCCCGTGTGGATACTTATCGCGCCGCCCTTTGAAACGGAGAACCTGTATTCGATGCAGATCAGATGATAATCCGTCAGGGAAACGAATTTTCTCGACGTTACCCGGACCGCATTGCCGTCATGCATTGCGAACTCCGTATCCCTCTCGTGCACGGCATTATCGAGGTAAAGGGTTTGCGAATGTTTTTTAACACCGGCAGACGCATAATGGCACGGCACGTCACCATAATACAATTTTATATAACACCCGTTAGGAGCATTAACCGGTTCGCGCCACGAATCACCGACCTGGTCGTATAGTCCGGCTATATTGACGGCGGGTTTATCCTCCCGGGTATATTCCTCCAGCGTGCCGCGGACACCCAGGAAACCATTGCCTGTAAGAAATTTACCGCCGAATTTTTCCGCCACTTCACCCGTGAGGGCAGTGCTTTCGGCAACCTTGAAACTCATGCCATTACCTTTTTGACCATTGGAATAACGAGGCCGGCCCCGTCGACAACCCTTACCTGGTTCCTGATTTTCAGGAAAACGGGACTGCCTTTGGTCAGCCTGATATTCACCTGGTTATGATCCACATGAATAAGAAGTGAAGAATTCATGTAAAACAGCCTGAAACTGTACGATTTCCATTTTTCGGGGATGGTGGGATTCAGGACAAGCTCATCCGAATCAGAACGCAATCCGCCAAAACCGTATACGATATTCATCCACGCGGCGGCTATGGACGTGATGTGTATTCCTTCCCGGGTGTTCCTGTTGTAGTCGTCCAGGTCTATCCTCGTCGCAAATTTGAAGAATTCAAAAGCCTCGTCATACCGGCCCAGCTCATTGGCCAGAATGGAATGAACGGAAGGCGACAATGAGGATTCATGCAGGCAACGCGGTTCATAATAATCGTAGTTGGCCCGTTTCTCTTCAAGGGGAAAGGATTGATTATAAAGGAACAAAAACATCAGGACATCGGGCTGCTTGACGATATCGTTCCGGTATAACCTGTCATAGGACCAATGATGATACAGGGGGAAATCGGTCACCGGTATCTTGTCTATATCAATGTGCGGCAAATCAAAAAACCCCTCGTGCTGTTCATAGACCTTCGTATCTTTGTCCTTGGGAATGAGCATGTTTTCCGCCTTGTTTTTCCAGTCCGCCAGTTCTTCGGGAGTGAGTCCCGTTCTTTCGAAAACACCCTGCTTTTTATCCGGGCAAATTTCCTCCATCTTGTCAATCACGTTCAGGGTGAAAAGGAAACTCTGCCTGGCCATGAAATTCGTATAACAATTATTATTCACCATCATCTGGAATTCATCCGGTCCCATGACGGCGTAATATCCGAATTTATTCCTTCTTTCGGACCATTGCCCCCTGCTGGCCAGGAACCGGCAAATCGGTATAAGCAGCTTGATGCCTTTTGAATAGAGAAAATCATTGTCTCCCGTCACCTTCACATAATGCTCAATACCGTAAGCGACTCCCGTGGTGGTCTGAAACTGAAGGCTTGAATGCTGCCAGAGCGTACAGCATTCCGTGCCGTCTATGGTGGCTATGGGGAAGCAGGCGCCCTCGCAATCCAGCTGTCTGGCACGGTCCACGGCCGCAGGCAATGTTTCATAACGGAAATTCAACAGCGCCTTGGCGGCCCTGGGATTGTTGAAAAGATAAAACGGGAGGCAATACGTTTCCGTGTCCCAGAAGGCATTGCCGTTATACACTTCCCCGGTCAATCCCTTGGCCCCGATGTTAGAGCCTTCCACCGCCCCGCGGTATGTCTGCTGCAGCTGGAATATGCAGTACCGGATACCCTGCTGCGTCTCATCATCACCTTCAACTTCTATATCCACCTTTTTCCACGTCTCATCCCAGTATTTCCTGTTTTCTTCACGGAGGTCGGCCAGGGTACATTTTTCATACATTTCCAACAGTGCCATCCCGTCAAACCACACCTTATCGGCAACAATATTCGTCTGCCGGGGCGCGTGAACCACTATCAAACGGTCTACCGTTACCGGTTTGCCTTTTTCAAGGGCAATAACGTGGCTGCATCCGATGAATTTGTCCCTGTCAATCGAACTCGATTTACCCATAGCAGCGCTGCTCTCGACATTGAATCCGGCAAAAACAAATTGGCCGGTATTCCTGGTCTGGCCCAGAATGGCGCATGAATCATCCCATCCGCCCTTTTTACGGCATTCCCAGTAGTTTTCCCTGTAATTTTCATGTATAACGGAAAAATCAAGTCCGAAAGTGACTGATACGTTACCCGAAAAATCCAGGGCTTCCAATTCTATTGTTTGCAGACAGAGTTCATTAACCGTCATGCTTAAAGACCGGGAAAAAACCAGTTTCAGCGACTTGCCCTTTCCGGTTTTCCAGACAAGACTTCTCTTGAGTTCACCGGTTTTAAAGTCCAGTTCCCTCACAAAATTTTCGAACAGGGAGGAGTTGAGATCCAGAATTTCATCATCAACCATGATCCTGGTATAGAGCCAGTTCACCGTATTAATCATAAAGCAAATGGAATCCGGGATCCCTTTATATTGAAGCGGTTCCTTCAGGCGGTGGCGTTCAAAAACTCCGTTAAGGTAACAGCCGATCAGGCTGTCACCGGAGTATCCCTCATCAAAAAAGCCCCTGATTCCCATATGCTCATTGCCGAGCGAGAACAGGGATTCCGAAACCCTGCTGTTCTTTGGATGGTATCCGTCTTCTATAATTTTCCATGGATGCACGGTCAGATATTTAAAAGGTATTTTCCCCACGGTATATACTCCTATTCTTTTTTATCTAATTATACTTATAATTTACTCGTACATTTAAATTTTACAAGATTAATTATTTAAAGGCATACGAATATTTGCTACTCAACTTGATGCATTTTATATTACTTTTTGACTACAAACCTACTTTTTACCTTAAGGCACTTCTAAAAACTACCTTTTAATAATCGGAGTTTTTAGAGGTTGCCCAGGACAAACTGATATTTTTTAGAATTCCCGCTTATTTTAAACCACGAAAGGATTAGTTACGAAAAATTCCATAATTGACAAGGAGTATGTTTTAGCATAATCTTTTAATTAGGAAAATGAGTTACAGGAAACGAATTCTTATAAGCTATCTCGCAATCCTTATCATCTCTCTTATAGTTAACAATATCATCCTCTACTTCACGATGAATAACCGGGAGTTTTCCCTGAAACAGGAATACTACCTGGGCCAGGTAAACCAGCTTCGCAGCACCATCGATTACCTTTTAAAAAAGATAAATACGGACATAGTATTCCTGTCTTTCAAAAACGAGTTAAGAAACATAAAGGAATGGTACGAAAAATCGGATTACAGGGCCAAGCTGAATTTCTACAATAACCTGGGACCGTTTTATACGCTTGCCGATTATTACGACGAAGCCTTTATGATTTATCCCGATGACAATATGCTGATAGACCTGAGGAATAAAATAATATCGACAATCGACGAATCCAGAAATAAAAGCAAGATCAACTTCCTGATGGAAAAAATAATCGCCTCTTCCAAGAACAAGGACTTTTTCCTTTCCACAACCTACAAGGATTCCAGGGAAGCTTTTCTGATCAAGCCGCTTTTTATAAGCGGCATACAAAAACAGATCTATATAGTATTCCAGCTCAACGATCAATTATTCAAGGATGTCCTGGACAAAATTTTCCTGACCGATATGTCTTTTGTACTGGTAGTGGACCAGTACAATAAAATCATCCAGATCCGGTCCAAAGACCTTGATATCAAGGATGAATATCTGAATTCCCTCCAGATAATACAGACCAAGGCGGAATCGGCGGGGACCGTCAACATCATGGGAGAAGAATTCCTCGTATGCTTTGCCGCATCACCCGATTACGGCCTTAAATATTTTTTCGGGGTAAGCAGCAAAAGCATTATGAAAGGACCGACAGACCTGATACTGTCCATAGCCATCATTTCTTTCATCATCCTCATTATTTTCGTAATCGTGATTTACATTGTTTCCCTTCAATTATACCAGCCCGTTCAGAAAATTCTCAACCTTCTGGAGAAGGATGATTCCCAGATCATGAAGGACGAATTCCGCACCATCCAGATGAATATTGAAGGCCTTATAGAAAAGAACCAGTTTCTGCGGGAGTCGGTGGACCAGAACAAGAATTATGAAAGGAACATATTCCTGAAAAACCTGGTCTTAAACGGGGCAGAGGATCTTAAGGAAATAAAAAAGAAACTTGATGCCTACGAGTTGGATATCATTTGTGAACCGGGAACCGTTTACTTCATACATGCCTGCTGGTTCAAGGACATGTCCATCAATCATCTGGAAAATTTTTCCGATTATTATTTCGGCAACAAGAATGCCAGTTTTCTTCAACTCTTTTCCTTCCATGAAGAACTTCACCATGAATACTTCTGGGCGGAAAACAACCTGCTTATTTTTATCCTCAGCATGAAGGAGGAATCCATTAAAATTCTCGGTGATAAAGAATGTCCGGTAAACCTGACCGATGAAGGCAGAAAAATACTGACCATGGCAGTCAGTGAATCCTATGCATCACTTGACAGTCTTCACGAGGCATACAAGGAAGCGCTCATTACAATCGACCAGAGGATCATGTTTAAAAACCAGCCCGTTATCTATTACAGGGATGTCAAGGTTACGAAAAGAAAATCGCATTTTTATCCGTTCGATATTGAGCAAAAACTCATTGTGAGCATCAAGCAGTCCGATCTTACCGCCGTCAAGGATTACTTTTCCCTTTTTGCCGAGACTGTGCAGAAATCCGGCGTCTCCTCACGCGATCTTAAACACATTTTTTACCACCTTCTTGATTCCATTATAAAAGTGCTGAAGGACTATGATATTGCCCTGGAAGAGATCGAGGAAAACCAGGATACAGACATATGGGATGCACTGGAGAAATTTGACAGAAGTGAAGAAATAGTAAACCAGTTTCTTCTTTTCATCAACCGGATAACGCAGGCCATTCAGCAGAACAAGGAATCCTCCACATTTTTCATTGCACAGAAAGTCAAATCATTTATCGATCAAAATTACCACGACAGGAATTTAAGCCTTGTCACAATTACGGATGAATTAAAATACAGCATTTCCTATCTCAGCTCCATTTTTAAAAACACCTATGGCCAGACCATCAAGGACTATATTACCGGTATCCGGCTTGCCAAAGCAAGGGAGTTATTGATCAACACAAACCAGAAAATAATAGAAATATCCAATCAGGTGGGATATGACAATGTCGGTTCCTTTGTAAAAATTTTCAAAACATACCTCGGCGAGACCCCGCAGAAATTTCGTTACCGCATTGTTAAAAAGTAGGATTTGTGTAACATTTTCAGGTTTTTTTATATAAGAAAATACCAGCACAGTAAATAAGGCTTCTTGCGGATTCATTCTTTTCGGATTTAAAATTAAACATTAAAAATTCATTTTTGAGTAAATGAAAAATAATGTTTGAGGAGGAATTTATGAAAAAAATTTTTTTAGTTCTTTTCTGCTTTATCCTTTGTGCATCCGCATTCGCAATGGGTGACAACGAAGCCAAGGGAGATAGAACTACCACATTAAGCCTGGGGTTATGGCCCGAAGAAAGCAGGACGGCCGATGTAGCGTCCATGACAGAGCTGAAAAAACAATTCGAGGCGAAATATCCCGATATAGCTGTAAAACCCGCCCACTACAAATACCAGCCTGATACATTTATTCCGATGGCGGCAGCCGGTCAGGTTCCTACTATCATTGAAACATGGTTTACGGAACCCGGAAAAATCATAGACGCCGGATACGCGGCTGATATAAGCGCCGTTCTGAATGAACTGGGCTACATGACCAAAATGAACGACTCGGTAAAAACCATGGTTTCAAGAGGCGGAAAAGTTTTTGCCATACCGAGAGACGCCTACGCCCTGGGTCTCTACATTAACCTGAATGTGTACAAGAAAGCCGGTTTACTGGATGCCAACGGGATGCCCAAATATCCCAAAACATTTGATGAACTGGCCAAAACAGCCAAAATCATCAAAGACAAGACCGGCATCCCCGGAATGATGATTACATCAAAAGACAACGTCGGCGGCTGGCATTTCACAAACCTTGCCTGGGCGTTCGGCGCTGAATTTGAAAAGAAAGTGAATGGCAAATGGATGGCAAACCTGGATTCTCCGGAAGTTATTGCGGCCATGAACTACGTCAAGGATCTTAAATGGAAGTACGATGTTCTTCCTGAAAGCACCCTGCTGGGCTGGGGCGACTGGATCCAGTACTTCGGTACGGACAAGATCGGTATGTGCTTCGCGGCAGCCGATGTTGTGGGCATCCCCGTCAACGACTACAAAATGGACAGGAACGCCATTGCCATAGCTCCCATACCCAAAGGTCCCGGCGGACAGTACTCGCTCATGGGCGGAACTATCTATATCTTCTCGCACACTGCCACACCTGCCGAAGTCATAGCCGCTTTCAAGTGGCTCGATTTCACGGGAAGGCTGCCCAAGATTGACGAGGAATCCATGAAGAACAGGGAAATCGACCTCCAGGCCAAAGTGGATGCAGGCGAACCTGTTGGATGTTATCCGCTTCCTGTCTGGAACGACAAGGCTTACAATGATTCCATTGAACAGTTGAACAGGAAATATGCGAATATCAACATGGACCTTTTCAAGGACTACTATACAATTGCACCGAAAACACTCAAGGCCGAAGAGCCCTATGCAACACAGGATCTTTACAGGACTCTTGACGGTGTCATACAGGTCGTTCTCGGCGACAAGAACGCCGATCCGGCCGCGCTCCTGAAGGAAGCTAATGATACATTCCAGAAGGGCTTTATGGATAAAGTAAAATAATCCACATACATGACTTGCCACAGGGAATACCGTAAGGCCCCCTGTGGCAATCATGATTATTGATTCGTGGGCACCTCGAAAACCATCGTTAATGCCTGAATTAACCATGCTTTTCGAAGTGTCCAGGAGGTCAGGAATTCAACTTAAGGAGAACTTGTTACATGAAAAAGCATCTATCAGCATGGATATTGATGATTCCGACTTTACTTCTGTTCGGGTTCTATATCTGGCAGCCCCTGTTCTACAGCATTTATCTTTCCGTTTCCGAGACCAAAGGTTACGAGGTGATAGGATTCGCCGGGTTTAAAAATTATATTGAAGTCCTGAACGACCCTGTTTTTCTGAAAGCGCTTTTTAATTCCTTTGCCTATACCTTGTGGTCACTGGTGATCGGGTTTCTGGTTCCGATCATACTGGC
This sequence comes from Spirochaetales bacterium, assembly GCA_016928415.1. Taxonomy (GTDB): domain Bacteria; phylum Spirochaetota; class Spirochaetia; order SZUA-6; family JAFGRV01; genus JAFGKU01. The sequence continues at coordinate 2,534 of JAFGKU010000144.1, read as the reverse complement.
CATCGTTATCAATGAGCTGGTACACCTTTCAAGCCTGATCAGGATTTCCATCTACCTGCCCAACATCGTCCCGATGATCGCAACGATCCTGATCTGGAAATTCATCCTGGACCCGGGAGCCGGAGGACTGCTCAATTCCCTTCTAATGGGTCTGGGGATGGGTAAAGTGGGATGGCTTCAACAGGAGGCAATCATCATTCCCGTTATCATTTCCACCCTCACCTGGAAGGCGGCGGGGGCAACCACCCTCATATACCTGGCCAGGCTAAAGGGAATTAACCAGGAACTCTATGAAGCGGCGGAGATTGACGGCACCAACATTTTTCAAAGGCTCCGCTACATCACCATCCCCCAGATATACAATCTGGGCAGGATTCTGCTTATTCTCCAGATTTTAGCGGTATTCCAGATTTTGATCGAACCCTGGCTCTACACGGGGGGCGGGCCGAACAATGCATCGGTTTCGCTCATGCTCCTGAACTGGAACTATGCATTCAGGGACTTCCAGGCGGGCAAGGCCGCGTCAATCAGTGTGATCGTGAACATCATCCTGATCGTTTTGACCCTGATTTATCTTACTTTCAACAAGGAACAGGATGAATAATATGAAAGCCATGACCTTTTTACAATTTTTCAACAAAAAACGATACGGCATTATTTCCTATAATGAATTGAGGAATAAAAGGACCAAAATACTGTATTTTTCGCTGCTTGCTTTTGCGCTCATCGTGGTCTTTATAAGCGCCGTGCCGATTATCTGGATACTCCTGTCCAGCATGAAGGACATCAAGGAACTGTTCGAAGTACCGCCAACCATTATACCGCGCACCTTCCATCCGGAAAAGATTGTCGAAGTCTGGAACAAGATGAATTTCTTTACATACTACAAGAACTCGTTCATCATGGTCGGCGGGAGCATCGTTTGCGCCGTTATATTCAACGGTATTTTAGCCTATGTCCTGTCCATTTTAAAACCAAAGGGCACCAAGTTCGTATACATGCTCGTTCTATGGTCACTCATGATTCCCAATATCATCAGCCTCGTACCCATTTTCAAGAATATCGTAAGCCTGAAAATGCTCAACTCGTTCATACCGCTGTGTTTCAGTTTCGGGGCCAATGCTTTTTTCGTTGTCCTTTACAAAAGCTTCTTCGATGCCATTCCCGTCTCCCTGATTGAAGCGGCGAAAATGGACGGGTGTTCCAACCTTCGCATATTCTTCCAGATCGTATTTCCGTTAAGCCAGCCGATAAACATTGTCATCGCCATATTCGCGTTCAACGCCGCGTGGTCGGACTTTCTGCTTTCCTTCCTCGTCCTGAAACGGGACGAAATGTTCACCGTGATGGTAAAATTGTACACCATCAGCCAGACCTGGGGATTCTCAAAAGACCTTCAGTTAATGGGCGTCTTTTTCTCCATTATTCCGCCTATCATTATTTTCCTGATTTTCCAGAAATACATTATCCAGGGAATAGCGTTCAGCGGGATAAAGGGCTGATCAGCAAGTTATGGTGCCTGACCGCACAATCATCCTCCTTGTACTTGGCTAAACCGATTAATCGGTAACATCGGATGAGAGGTCGACCGGGCACTTTGGACTAATATACAAAAAAGCCCCGGGAAATATCCGGGGCTTTTTTTTAGGCTTACCTGGCTATCTTAATTTCTTCAAGGTAATAGGGATCCTTCATTGCCTGCCGGAAAGCTTCGAGACTTTCCGCCGAGGAATCGACCGGCCACTTGGCTTCCTTGTACAGGTTGAACCATATAAAAGCCTTGATCCGGACGTATTTGGTCTTTATCTTGACAAAGGCATCGGTAATCCATTCCGCCTTGTTCCCGCCTTTTTCGGCACTGGCGAACTCGCCTATGATCATCGGTTTATCTTTATTGATTTTTTCCATCGCCGCATATATGTCTTCATAAACCTCATCAAAGGTTTCCCATTGGGCGTTGTTATTGATTCCCCGGTTATACCCGTCCATGCCGAGCCAGTCCACGTACGCATCACCGGGATAATAATTTTCAAAATCATTCCAGGAGCCGCTGAAGGCCGACCCTATGTTGGGACACCATATCCACAACACATTCACCGCACCTTCCTCATCAAAGATGTCGTGGATTCTTCTATACGCGGCCACATACCTTTCGGGCCCGTCCGGTTTGGACGGATCACCGAATCCATCAAGGGTAGCGCCGCCATTGTTCACGCCGCACCAGGTATACCAGTCGCCGTTCATTTCATGGGCCCACCTTAGAAAAATGGGACTGCCCAGTTCCTTCGCGCCGGCACCCCACTTGTGGTATATCCCGTCGTACTTGCCGTCAATAATATCCTGCAGTTTCTGATTACTGGGCTGCAGCGTGATGTCATAAATTTTCCCCAATGCCCAGTAGGCCTCGCATCCGCCCTTGGGAAAACTCTCGTTGCTCATCTGGAATGATAAAAAATTCATGGCAATAGCATATTTTTTCCCTGTTTTCTTTTCAAAATCCTCCCAGGATATTTTATGCAAATAGGCACCTGCAT